>JBEVXV010000231.1:0-5049 GCA_040505915.1 Sedimenticola sp.
TTATAGTTCTTCTATGATGATAACTGATTTATCCGCATGAATTCTCGCGATACTTATCAATCAAAATGAGATTTCGGTCACATGACCTAGTACACTATAGTTCCCCTATGATGATAACCGAGACAGCCGCATGAATTCTCGCGATACTTCCAAACCAGGAAGTAAACCAAAACAGTTGTTCCAGGCGGGCTGAAATAACACTGATTATGTAAATGCTGACATAATCGTCATTATTTCAAGACCCGCCTGTAACAATAAACCACTAAATAAAGACATATCAACATATGATGTATTGTTGCCTTACTTGACAACATAATTGTTTATAAGTCAAGGTTTTTACATGTATACACTGTGGTGGAATAAAACGGCCGCAAGTGAGCGTTCATTTGGTACCGTGTACCGACGTGTCGCCACGCGGCCCGTACCAAATGCTACAAATCACAAGGTTCTGGCACCGGAAGGACGATCGCGAGAGACTACCATTAGAAATAGCGCGCAAAAACAAAATGCATTTATGCTAAATATTTTCTAATGCTTCAAATGGCGCAAACAAACATTATATCACAAATAGAACGCCAAGCAAAAATAAACACACCAAATATACCGCCATACTGTTTTGAATGTTGGCACACGCCAAATATCACGCAATACTGTTTTGCATGTTCATATAAAACGCCAAACAAAAAGAAACATGCCAAATATAACGCCATACTGTTTTGAATGTTGGCACACGCCAAAATTAACGCCATACTGTTTTGAATGTTGGCCCGCCTCGTATACCACATTGAGCAGGTCCGCCAAACTGTTCTCTATGTATAATTATCCTGTTAGACTGGTATGACTGTTTTTTCCAAAAATTACCAACTTGCAGTATACTCGCGATCGTCCATCGGGCGACAGAATTTTTTCCGCCACAAATTTACCAAGTAAACCAAATCTCAATAATTTGAAACCAAATTTACTTGGGAAATCCCCCAAAAAATTCAATAACATGGATTTCCTGAGCAAATCAATTGCATAAATGTTTCAGATCTACTGTCACTATCAAACGAGTGTAGAGTCTATATATGAGCCAAAATGGCATCCCTCAATGTGTCCAAATAAAATTCAAGCCCAACCTCAGACAAGTGGACCCCGTCAGGACGGTAAAAACCAGGCGTGCTCAAATCAATGTCAACCGCTATGGTAGCCGATTTCTTCAACAGTCTAGCTTGCTGCCTACCATACTGATTGACACGACGCCTTTTACCCTCCTGCGCAGCAGTCCACTGTGCCCGTTGCAGTATATCGACCCATATTATAGTCGCCTCTGAGCAGGCTGCCGCAAGGTAGCGGAGACCACCCCGAATTCGCCTGAAAATTTTGTAATTTGACATGTCCAGCAAGTCGTTACCTCCCAGGTGTACGACGATCACCCGAGGCGACGGCTGAAACAGAACCCGCAACTGGACACTGTGTATGAGGTCGTTCAAACCCATACCTCGTATGCCGTACCAGCCAATACCCATTTTCGGTATCCGCAGATCGGGACGGGACCTGGCAATGGCCCTCTCCCCGGCCCAGTATGGTATGGAGTCCCCCAATATCCAAATATCTGCAATAAGTGGGGAAACATGAGTATATTTTCCGGTATTTGTATGTTTTCCGGTATTTGTATGTTTTTCCGGTATTTGTGTGTTTTTCCGGTATATGTGTGTTTTTCCGGTATTTGTATGGTTTTCCGGTATTTGTATGTTTTTCCGGTATTTGTGTGTTTTCCCGGTATTTGTGTGTTTTTCCGGTATTTGTGCGGTTTTTCGGTATTTATGCGAAAGCTGGTGCTGTGTGTACTGTGTTAACATGTACAACTTAGCGAATATAAGTTTTATATGCAACTGAGAGCCATCGGCCCATTGTCATAATGGCGCCCGTAGGTACACCACTAGCCGCCAGCTGAGTTGCCCTCCCAATTCTGAAACTATGAGAGCGAACTATCTGATTGTGGTAACCGGAGACTCTCAAACACTTGGCCAGTACCCCACAAAACTGAGACCTTGAAACGGGAGTTCCATTGGCATGACAGAACAGTGTGTCCACATTATTTGGACGCAGCCGCAAAAATGCGTGAAGGGCCCGAACTGGACAAATGTCTCCATTTACCTCCCGAGTGAGTTTAATTATCGTTGGAGGGCCGCGCTGCTTTGTTTTATATGTACGAAGGGAGATAGACACGGATGCATTATCTGCCGAAAAGGATACATCTGAGCGAAGCAGAGCCGTTCCAAGGCTACACCGTGAAGGGGCTACTAGTTCACTGACTCGGAACATACCAAAGTAGGCCAATAAAAAGGCAGCCAAAAACAAGCTAGCTTCATAACCATTATGGCATACCAATGGCAAACTGATGCGCATAGAATTCAACATGTTCGGGGTGACCGGAGCCCTATTATCCCTCGATGGGGCCGACCGGCGACAGCCCTCTAATAACTTACTAATTATGAAAATACTAGTGATCTCGAACCAGCCATGTAACTTATGGTAATAATTCAACCCTTGTATGTAGCTATGAATGGTACTAGGTGACAGACCTATTTCGAAACAGTATGACATGAATAAAATCAGCTGCTCCACCGAGGCCGGCCATGACGGGGGCATGCCATATAGCTGTCTGAACTTGAAAAAAGCATTCATAGCGGTCGAATATGCCAATGATGTGTTGTGCGCTCTGCTAGCACTCATGAGACTCCTGGCCCGGCATCGAAGATGTTCCACAGGTATGATGGCACCACGTATGGCTCTTTGTCGGCGTCTGGTGCCAGTTCCCGGAATTTGTCCCACTGAAAACGGGACAAAGCATCGCATATAACATTCCTAATCCCTTCCACATGTACCGCTTTCACAACAATATTACTATGAAAAGCAAATAAAGCTAATTTGCGAACAATATACATAACTAATTCCGATTTTGCTGACATTGTGTTTAGAATATATACCACAGCCATATTGTCACAGTGAAAGACAATTTTCTTGTTACGCAACTGCTCCCCCCATACCACTAGAGAGATGAAAATCGGGAATAACTCTAGCATTGCGATATCTGTAGTGTAACCTTTATCATGCCAGCTATCAGGCCACATACCCGTGAACCAGTGTCCCTGAAAATAGGCTCCAAAGCCTCGCCCCCTGCCTCCTGCACTGTCCGTGAACAACTGTGCCTCAATGTTGGACACCCAATATCTGTCGTGAAACACGGAAATACCATTGTAATTCCGTAACAGATCCAACCACATATAAAGGTCAAGCTTAATGCCGTTATTCAAACGTATATGATGGTACGGCTTTGTCAATCCACATGTGGCATCGATAAGCCGGCGACAAAACGGTCTCCCGACCACTATTACTCGGCAACAGAAATTGAGGGACCCAATTAACGATTGCACGTCATGCAGTGTTGACTTCGGCTTTCCAAGAATATTCTCAATTTTGCTAACTAAGTCTGTCAGTTTTTCTTGCGGTATACGAACTACCATTTTCGCAGAATCCAGTTCCATACCTAAATAACTTATGATTTCTGTTGGACCTGCACTCTTTTCGTCTGCCAAGGGGATATTCAATTTCGCTGCACAGTCCTTGAATATTGCCATGGCTTGAGCACAAGCTTCATCAGTTCGATCACCACCAAGGAAATCATCCAAATAGTGGATCAAACTGCCCGAAGACATACATGACTTAACGTAGAACTCCACAAATGTAGCGAATCTCTCAAAAAGACTGCAACTAATGGAACATCCAAATGGAACGCATTTGTCTATAAAATAATAAATGTCAAACTTGAAACCCAACAAGTCAAAGTCTTCTGGGCGAACTGGTAGCAGACGAAAAGCATTTCGCAAATCAATTTTGAATAGATTACAGTGTTGGCCTAAATCCTGTAACATGTAAATCGCTTCATCAAAACTAGTGTATTGGACGGAGCAAAGCTTGGGGTCGATAAAATCATTAACTGATTCACCTTTCGGATGAGAAAGATGGTGTATAAGACGGTATTCACCAGGAACTTTCTTCGGCACCAAGCCTATAGGTGAAACACGCAGGTCCGGCAATGGTCTAGACGGGAAAGGCCCGGCTACACGGCCCGCTACTATTTCCTTAGAAAGCTTCTGGCGAACCACCTCTGGACGAGTTATTGCCGAATTTAAATTCCTTGATTCCCTTGGCTGCCTGGGGCCCTGATAATTTAAGGAAAACCCATGGGTAAAACCCTGTACCAAAAACTCAGCCTCTAAAATGTCATATCTGATGTCTTGCATTATTTTAGCCATCATGTCTGCGTCAACCGGAGATGTCGCAATGCTACTAACATCCCCATTAATAGGGGAATCTCCCCCTGAAGCCCCTTGCGGAACGCCCGCGGCCCCGCCCCCTCCGGAACGTAGGTGAACCCCTGAATTGACTCCGAAATGGACTCTGGCCCACGGCCGGGGGCACCAGATTAGCACCTTGCGGGACCATAGACCCACTTGGACTGGGGCAATTGACTACCTTATGGGAAAGCCCACACCTGGAGCAAACGTGCGCAAACTTGCACATGGGCCATCGGCAGAAACCTGTGTTGAAATCATTGCATGTGTAGGCTTTTCCAACCGCCTGGGACGCTGTCGCCGTTGCCGTTGCCGACTGAGACTCCCGCACCTGCATGCAACGCCACCAGAGTTCATTATTAATGTTTGCCCATGACATCGGACTCACCGCCTGCCGGATCCTGAATTGCTCGTCATACCGAGCCCAAGCTTGACCGCCTTGCCGCTGCGCACAGTCCCGGATGTTATACATATACTGTAACAACTCTGGTACCCTGTCCTTATGACCTGTGATGAAGATGGCCATGTAGATTAGAAAGGCATCTGACCAACGCTCTATGGTTGTGATCCGGTCCCTGCACTCCCTGGGTCTCGACTCGAGGTTTCCCTCCACGGAAAGACGCAGCACTGCGCTGGAACACAAATCATCCAGTTCCATGCCGCCTTTCAATAGTAGCGCCAGGTTGACATACTCCCCCCTGATAATTTG
>JBEVXV010000232.1:0-7007 GCA_040505915.1 Sedimenticola sp.
AAATAATTATTTTACTATAATATATTGAAATATTTAAGATTGTTAAAGTCACAAATCATAAATAAATGAAAAGTACAATGATATAATTCAAAATATAACCATTTTATGAGGGAATTTGTGAAAATAATATAATTTTTTTCTGTGTTTTGTGAATAAATGTTGTGAACCAAATGGATTATACATCGGATACACATGTTCCATTTATATGCATGCTGCCCTTAATTGTGTTTACATTGTAACAGTTTCAATTATACTACCCTGTTATTTATTACTCAGTTTCCAGCTGGTTGAAATATCTCTGTTCACTGGAGCAGCAGAACTGCCTGCAGCCACTATTGCCAGTTTCCCTTGGCTGCCCCGAGCATGTGACTCACCCGCGGCAGCGTGTCTGTTCAGTTGTATTTTCACCAGCACTGGTACAGCACGTATTATTTGTAATTAAATTCAGAGTTTAAAAAGTGCTAGTTAGATATGGAATTAAACGTGTTAAGAATGTATCGTGACGAGGAGCATCCAGACATAGGCCTATTTGGGGATAAAGGGATGACTACGTTGTCAAAGGACGATATATTGGCGGCGCTTAAGGACAAGTATTCTCTCGACGGACTCGAGGTGTGTCGTCTGGGTGGGATTGATCCCCGCCGAGAAGAACTTTGCAAATTGTTGCACTTTGCGGGTGAGGTCGGTGCATGTGGTGAAGGTCAGACCAGTCAGGGATCGGCCGAGGGTCACGGTCATGAAGTGGCGGATGCGCCTGGGGGCGGTCCGACGAAAAAACTTAAGACGGACAACAAGGCAAGTAAGGTAAGTTTTGATTAAATTGCAATGTGTTACTTGTGTGATGTTGCGTACGTGCGTATGAGGACGGGCGCACGAATTATAGTCTCAGTCGGCACGGCTAGGTGGCAATGTTTCGGTGCGCGCCACTGCACGCGTAGAAGCTATATCCAAGATTTCTTCGCGATGTATTGGTCCGACATCTATGTCGCTGTAATTGTAATTCCTGCCTAATTGTTTTACGTTCCTGCAACCCGTTTTTATCGTCGTTGTGGGTTGTTGGGGGTGGGGACTACATGTCGAAGATCGCGACATCAAGTGAGGTGTGTTGTGTTCATAAAAGAACACGTGAGAGAGTACATATTTAAGGCTGTATAAATTGTCTGCAGGAAGATGCCGGATGCCGATGTAATATAGAGTTTATATAGATAGGGTGAAATATAGTATTATTTAAAACGAAAGATGTATTGTATTGGTACGAGCGGAGGAAATGGTTGATTTGTGCAAGGGATGCTCAGAGGCTATATAGTATAAAAACATGCATGCGGTTTCTTGCAAAAGATAAGAATGCTAAAAGCCTAAATTATTATCTGGTAATTAAAATGTATATGAAATATGCATGAGCAAAAGGGCAATAATATGCATGCGTCGGAGACTACTGGTAGTATTCAGGTGCTTGTTTGAAAACAGGCAGGTCTATTTAATATCCCGTATGTTAATTGGAGGTCTGTTGATAACCGGAATAAAGAACATGTTTAGATAAGCATATGGTTGCCATTGGTGAGATATTAAACTTCGAAAGAGTTATACCATGGAAAATGGATTGGTTTGTGAGTACAAGTTGCCTTGCATGTGTGTGTAATGTTGACGGCTAAAGTGAGTTTATAGATGGTGAATTCTTTTCCAAATATGCATGAGTTATTGCAGGTACGAGTACAGGTACGACGTGCGATATAGTTAATATCATGTGTCAGATGAATTTCGGGTAATTCTGTGTTTTCGTTCTGTTTCGTTCAGGTTTCTCATGTGAGGTACAATACGGCTTAGGAATGTGCCCGCGAAATGGCGCTAGATGCGATTGTCGAGCAGTGTTGAGCGTAGTCTTTCAAATGCGCAGAAAGTAAAATCTATAAGTTGTTTGATATATGATAATGAAACTGTTTCCTTAAAATGTTAATTAGTTCTAACAGGCTTGATATTTGAGTATGTCTCGGCCATTCCGTGTCAATTATCGGTTACATGTTTACTGGCTGCCATACCGACTGCGCTGGGGTAACTAAACTCCAGCGAGCTTTTGGTATGATGTCAGCGTCAAATAAATAAATAAATAAATAAATATAATTACAATGTACAGAGTATAGATGGGTTTTTCCCGTATTTTGTTATAATTTTTCTCGTTTTATCTATTAAGTTCTTGTTTTATGATCAGGTTGTTCATGTGGCATGAGTGAACAAATAAACAAACCAGTTTGGCAATCCGTTTTCACTGAGATACGATTCAATCCGGTTGCTTTCTTTGCTCGAATACATCAAGTAAATGATATACATTTGTAATCAGCATGCGCATACCAAGAGATCATGTATACGTGTTAATATTTACACCATAGATCATTTATTTGAGGCGGTACATTATTTTATCCGTCGTAATGGGTTGTAGTTAGGACTAAATGTGCACATTGAAAGGTCATGTAAAATATGGGTGCGAATGTGACGAAGGCTGTAACTGAGCATTTACATGTAGTTGTGTTGCAAACAGAATACTATCTCCTGTATGGTCGTTCTGTAATAAGGCTGGAATGTGTTGTTATTGGTATGTCTGTACTACAGTGCTGTCAATCCGAGCCACTGGCCACCCATTTGTTGTGTTATTTAAGTCCAAGTCCAAGGTGCTGTCAATTTCAAGTTGCTTTTATTTTACGCGGCACAGGTGGCTATGCTTGAGCAGAAGGTCGAGATCCTGTCAAAGCAGCTGACAGAAAAGAAAAAGGCGGACGAGACGTCAGAATTCGAGCGCGTCAAACGCGAGGCAAAGGATGAGGCTGTGAAGGGCGTGGGCGTAAATGTAGACATTCTACACCAGAAGTTAATTCTCCTTGAAAGTCTAGCGGGGAAAATGGAGCTCGAAAAGAAGTCAGAAATTACCATGATACTGTCGCGTTTTCAAGCTAACAAGGCATCTCCTATGTTCGCTGCATCGTTGGTGTTGAAGCTTCTATCGTCAAAGGAAGAGGAAGCGATTTTAGATAAGGAGCAGCGTCTCATGAAGCAATTTGGGATGTCTATGTATCCACCGCGTCCTCAGTTTGATCCTAGTTTCGGTGTGCCGCGTGCCGGGTCTCCTGCGCTCTATGGCTGGGCCCGTCCCGCTGGTCCACCGCCCGTCAGGCAGCCTTTTGCAAGGCGACCAGCTTTGTGTTACCGTTGCCAGAAGCCGGGGCACATTATAAAAGACTGTCCGTATTAGTCGCCTGTGCATTGCATGGGAGTCTGTATGACGTTGTTGAATGTGCTTGTACATCGTTTGGCAAGACAACTTAATTGTGCGTACTAGAATATATTCATCATTGCAGGATGTTTCGTTCATGCGGGGCTGGGAAACGGATATTCAACTGGATTATGACCCGTTGAGACAAGACAGACGAACAGTGAGTTTTGTTGACTATCTTGGCGATGCAGTCGAGTCACGACCGTCGATCCATCACTGTGCAGCGGAGTCAGCAATCCCCAGTTTCCTCAATTTAAAGACACCTCAGCTCGGTCACCTTCGGTTTTCCAATCCCGATCTGTTTGTTTCCGGTCAGATTCACGAACATTTGGACGAATGGAGATCCATCATGGGTGACAGCGATCCCACTGGGGAAGTAAATGGTTGGTTGGCAAATGGACTCAATGTCCATAATTATATAAAGCCCTTTAAGGGCCGTTTTTGGGGTACTGTGTACGATCATGAATTCCCGCCTCCGAGAGTGTTCAGCAATTCCCGCAAGTGTCTGGAGTTTAAGGATTTTATTTCTGAGACTATATTGGAGCGATTGCGAAATGGTTCGATTAATTGTGTAGGCAGGGTGGGCGTAGATGCACCACCATACATTGTGGCACCTCTCACAGTGGAACCAACGAAACCTCGCCTGTGTGTGAATTTGATGTATCTTAATTCTTGGATATCAGACGCACATTTCACGCTAGACACTCTGAAAGACGTACCAAGGGTGGTCAAAGATGACGCATATTTTACAGTGACAGATGATAAATCAGGCTTTGACAACGTTCGGGTCAACAGTGACTCGTTTTCGCTATTGGGGTTCCAGTGGGCGGGATACTATTTTGTGTGTAAAACATTGCCTTTTGGTTTCAAGCTATCCAGTTACGTATATCACACGCTTAATTTACAGCCTACATATTACATTCGTAAGATGTTCAATATTCCCATATTTCTGTATATTGACGACAGATTAATTGAAGAGGTCAGACACGGCGATATCCCAGCAGGTGCTCAGTCGGCAGCTTTGGCTAATTACATGGTTCTAGAAGTTCTGCTTCGGCTGGGATATTGCCTGAATCTCAAAAAGTCCGTTTTCACACCGTCTCAGACACCCACATTCCTTGGTTTCGTTATCAGTTCAACGCTGCGTTGTTTTCAATTAACTGAATCGAAATGTCGAAAATTCGCCATGCTGAGAGATCAGTGTTTGGATAAGGGGCACGCGTCTGTTGTCGAATTGCAGAGGCTTGCCGGGAGGTGCGTGTCATTCATGCTCGCAATCCCAGCTGCGAAATTGTATACGAGGGAAATGAACAGGGCGGTTTCAGAGGGATTAAAAACGGGTTCATCTGCGCAAATTCAGGGTGAGCTTAGGAACGAGATCGAGCACTGGAAATTCATAGACAATTGGGACGGGTGCCTAAAATGGAAGTCTGAAAAGCACCTTACTCTAAGTGTTTCCAGTGACGCATCTTTGTTCAAATGGGGCGGGGTCGCCACGCTGCCTGAAAAGGGGGAAGTTGAAATTTCAGACTTTTGGCAGGACAATATGAAACGGTTTCCAATCATGGTGCTGGAAGCTCACGCGCTTTTGAATGTACTAAAATCATTCGCTCCGTCTCTGGGGCATGGCCGGGTGGATGCCAATGTAGACAACACGGCTTTAATTGCCGCGTGGAACAATGAGGGGTGCAAGTCACCAGAACTAAATGTGGTTCTGAAGGAAATTTTCAACTTCACTGTGGAACACGATATATATTTGAATCTCATATACATACCATCCGCAGAGAATCCGGCCGACGGCCCATCACGATCTATAACAAAACTCGATTCCATGCTCTCAGATTCAAGTTGGGGGAAGATACAGTCATATTTTGGTTCAGCCACGGGTCACACGTTCGATCTGATGGCCCTAGACTCGAATTGTATGACAGACATTGAGGGTAATGTTTTGCCCCATTTTACACCGCATCCTACACCGAACAGCTCAGGGGTAAACATGTTCGCGCAGATTTTAGATAAAGGGGGTAATCTTTACGTATTCCCTCCTTTCAGTTTAACATTACCGGTCATAACTTTTCTGTTGCACAGTCTGGTGGCATGTACAGTGGTCATTTCATGCGACGCTGCTATCCCAGTCTGGCTGCCTGGGGTCATTAGGTACATCAGCGATGCATTTATTTTGGGTACCGTGGGGGCAACTGGGTGTCTTATGTTTCCGTCAAAATCTCGCTTTGTACCAGATAAAGTGGGTTTGAAGCAGAACCTATGGGTTATTCGTCTGCATCCGGTACCCGTTAGTCCTACTTACGGTCGGTTGTTGTTTGGCAGACATCCAGGGGTCGGGACAAAATACAATTTATTGTGTTTAGGTGACTCAATTTTGCGATTTTTACCTGGAGTGGTAGGTTTCAGCAATCCAATGACCCGCGTTATCGCATTAGGAGGGGCTACAATCAACAAAATGTGCAGTCTGCTAGAGGGGTCCTTAAAACATCACACACCGTTCGTGCTGTTCCTCCATGGGGGTATAAATAACATGAGTAAAGCATTTTTACATGCTAACGAATTTGACCAGATGACAGTGGCGATGACCGAGCTTAGGGCGGTCGAATATGTGCTGTCTAGGCAGGATGTATGGTTCATCCCGAAGAGGGTCATTTTGTCTAAAATACTTATTACGGATGATATGGTTATAAATGCGCGTTCAGCAATTTTTAATGAAGCATTACATGCCATGTGTATTAGACACAAATGGTTATGTTTAGACAATGGAAACATCACTCGTGCGCACCTTAGGGACAATGTACATTTAAACGACGCTGGCCAGAGAGTGTTTGTGCAGAACATTTTACAATGTCTAGAAGGTAGTCTGTAGGTGTCGAAACAAACATTGATGTATGTACAGTTCATGTGCATGTGCCTGTTGCGGGAAAGTGTCGTCACTGTGGTCTGGGCTGGGTGTTTCAGTAAATAATAATAATAATGAGCGACGATGAATGTTTAATAAAAGGAAAAGAAAAGAGGAAAAAGTATTATCAGTAGTAAAAAACGCGAAAATTTAACGTGCTAGTATGAATACCAGTATATCCTATTAACCCTTCACATGCGGATTCCCCATGGAGGAGTATGAATATTTCAAACTATATTTTCCCTATTTTCTTCGTTTCTCATTTGGAGTGTATGTTGTGACCACTCATTTGGGCCGCCTCAACGAGACGGTTCGAGTGGTGGTCGCAGCATGTACTTTCGGTGAGAAATCACGAAAATATTTACTATTTTACTTGGATAAAATTGCGAATCTTTAGCATATAATGGGTTAATGAACAATTATTTTTCAATAGCGAGCATGATAGTTTTTCTTCGCTTTTGTGTTTCCGGCGCTGCATATCAGTTACTTTCATTGTATAATTATGTTTTATAGTTTTATTCGGATTTTTGCCGGTGATGGATATTTTGTTGTCACCGCCCACACCACTGTTTCAACTCGTTTCTGCATGACAGGGAATTTGTAGTTTCATTATATATTAAGGTTTACATGCTCACATGTACACGTAGTGGCATGAGCCCTGTATGCATTGGTACCATGCTATATATGCATTGATTAGTCAGACAGGGGCACAGGTGAAACTGCCATTACTCGCGCAGCTGCATTCAATTAATTAAACTTTGTACTAATCTTGTATAATTACATTTGGTTTCAGTGTGTCACATAAACAAATATATTCCAGGTGGTATCCACTTGAAC
>JBEVXV010000233.1:0-3948 GCA_040505915.1 Sedimenticola sp.
GGTATACGTTTCCAACGATATACATGTCCCAACACAACATTTTAAATTATATTTAAAATTTAAACATTTTACATACATACATACATACATAGGTTTATGGGGAATTGAAATGGGCCAGAGCCCCTTGTGCCCCATGTCTTAACTTCAGGTGACGGTCCAATCTATTCTTGAAGGTATTCGTTGTCTCTGCCGATATGACACTGTCCGGTAATTGGTTCCAAGCGTTTACAATTCGTATACTAAAGAAGTTTACTCTCTGCAGTAATCCTTTGCATAATCTTGGTTTGTACAGTTTCATCATATTGCCTCTTGTAGAGGAGTCGGTGTTCAAGGTAAAAAACTTTGTAGAGTCTATGTTTTCTTTACCGGTAAGGATTTTATAAGTTTCAATCAGATCACCCCTATGACGTCTTTCTTCCAAACTGGTTAGACCAAGTGCTGACAGACGCTGAGAATAATTCAAATGTCTTAGCTCTGGAATAAACTTGGTTGCGCGTTTCTGTATCTTTTCTAAGCATTCAATATATTTTCTGAAGTATGGGTTCCAGGCCTGCACACAATAGTCCAGGTGACGACGCACATATGCCTTATACAGGTGAGAGAAACTTTCCTTATTGTAATGTGAGAATGTTTTTTTTACAGTTCTGAGTGCACAGTTGGCCTTATGCGCCGACTTAATGCAATGAATGCTCGGTTTAACACTATCAGTAATGTACACACCAAGGTCTTTTTCCTCAGATACCTTTGTGAGAGTAGTATTGTTTAGGACATAGTCTTGCTTGGGATTACCAAATCCAAAATGCATGCATTTGCACTTACTGGCATTGAACTTCAACAGCCATGTATTGGACCATTGTTCAAGGTTCTCCAAGTCTCTTTGCAATAAGTTATAATCTTTGGCTTGTCGATATAGTTTCGTATCATCCGCGAACATTTTAACTGTTGCGGACACTTGTTCGGGCATGTCGTTAACAAACAGAATAAACAAGAGTGGCCCTAAAACAGAGCCTTGTGGTACTCCACTTATAACATCGGCTTGTTTCGAAGTGCTACCACGTACTGTTACAATTTGTTTGCGATGACTTAAGAAGTCTTCAATCCATCTCAGTATATTTCCACCAATACCATATCTCTCAACTTTGTGAATAAGTCTACGAGGAGCGACAGAATCAAAAGCCTTACTATAGTCTAAGAATATCATGTCCATCCCCTCCCCATTGTCAAGTGCTGAAGTTATATCGTCAAGTGTTTCAAGTAGATTTGTCAGACAAGATTTTCGCTTCACAAAACCGTGTTGTTCACTGGATATAAGATTGTGAGAATCAAAATGAGCCGTGATCGCGTCTCTGATAATAGACTCCAACACCTTACATGGAACACTGGTGATACTAACTGGACGATAGTTACCAGGTGAGGAACGGCTCCCTTTTTTGAAAATGGGTGTAATACTAGCTGATTTCCAGTCATTTGGAAGTTTACCAGTTTCTAGAGATTTATTAAAAATAGCTGCGAGAGGTTTTGCTAGACTCCTGCTGCACTCCTTTAGAACTCTTGGATGAATACAGTCTAATCCCTGTGACTTATCAGGTCTTAGATTACCTAACTTTTTTGCAACACATTCCTCAGATATCTCAAACGATTCTAGCGAGTCTTCACATTGATATTCAAAATTTGGCATATCACCATCTGATGGTTCCTGCGTAAAAACAGAACAGAAAAAGTCACTAAGCTCGTCTGCCACTTCATTATCGTCTTTTGTAATAGTCCCATCCTCCTTTTCCAGGTTCGTTATGTTTACTTTGACCTTTTGTCTACTCTTAACATATCTATAGAATGGCTTCGGTTGTGTTTTAAAGTTACTCATGATGTGCGATTCATAACTAGTCTTGGCTTCACTTATAACCCTGTCCGTCTCTGCACATTGTTTTTTATACTCCTTAATATCAACATAACTCTTTGATTTCAGCTGCTTTCTGTACATATAATGCTTCTTTCTAACAGATTCCTTCACCTTTTTCCTAAACCACGGAGCTTTTGCATCTGACTGTTTATGTTTTATAGGTACAAACTCTATAACGCAACATTCATAAATACGAGCAAAATTGCCCCAACAAATATCGATATCATCACTTGATAAGTCTTCATCCCAGTCATATGAGTCTAGAAACGTATTCATGGACACAAAGTCTGCTTTTTCAAATGCTAGTCTTTCACTGTCGTCTGTGACTAAGTCTATAGTGGAACAATTAACGGACCAGAGAAGTGCAACGTGATCACTCTTGCCTAACGGTGGCAAAACTTCAACAATATCAATCAGATCATCATCATTTGTGAAAACAAGGTCTAACAATGAAGACTCCTGATTTTCACGAAATCTAGTATTCTCTTGAACATGCTGTATAAGAAATAAGTCATTGGTCACATCATAAAACTTGGAAGCAAATGAATTGTCACTACCATCAACATAAAGTTCTTGCCATTTAATCTGAGGTAAATTAAAATCTCCCATAATGAGAACATGCGACACATTTTGACAACTTTTAGTTTGCTGTAATAGTCTAAGAAGTTCGCTGTCATTCTGAGCTGAGCTACTGGGGCTCCTGTACACAACACCAACTAAAATATTAACTTTGGAATTTACATTCACTGTTCGCCAAATACTGTCTTCAAAACCTACACTGTTCATACCTTCACACGGGCTAGAAGAAAACTTATTGTTTATGTAAAGAAGAGATCCTCCACCATTTGTAGCTTCCCGATCACATCTGAACATTTCATATCCATTTAGTTTTACTTCAGCATCATTTATATCAGGCTTTAACCAAGATTCAGTAATTCCTATTATATACGGTTTAAGAGAGTCAATAGTAGCTGAGAATTCACTAACCTTGTTTAAAATACTCTGTGCGTTAGTATAATAACACGGAAATGAACATATATCATGCGCTGATGAAGTCTGCGTTGTCTCTGACGAATTTTCCAGTAAGTCTGAATTGGAATTAACTGCATCTGAGTTTGAAAATGTACATTCATAACTATTAGAAGAAACACTGGAACATGTGCTAACTTGCGAAACACTAACAGTAGAACTATTATAAACAGTACTAACGATATCGGGCAACGGTGCCAACATATTTACATTATAAATCAGTGACATTTCACTAACGGGAATCGGGCTGCTGCCCGGAATCCCCCCGTCTGGGTCCTGGATCTGGCGCGAGTCCTGTATCTCTGCCGCGCTGTACCGGAAAGGGCTTCACCTGGTTCCCGAAGATCCGCACATTCTCTCCACGGTCTCTCCTAGCCTTCATCTCAGTCACTAACTTTTTATATTCCTCTCTTTCCCTAGGGGTACGATCTGGGGATAAAAACACCCGCTCATAACCTGCTTTGGACTTCAGAGATTTAGCATTTGAGAGCAATTCACTTTTGTCCTTGAAGTTGAGAACTCTGAATCTCAGCGGCCTGGGATATCTGCCTTCTCTACCAAGTCGAACAACCTCAGATATGTCGGTCTTTGTACCTAGCTCATTGATTAGATCATTGAGTTTCAGCATATCATGGGTAGACTGTTCCAGTTTGTTGTCGCTTTCTGCTTCCTTGATATTAAAGACGAGCAAATTCATTTTCCTGGAGGCAATTTCTCTTTCTTCACTTAACATCATCCTAATTTTCTCCTCAATCTTTCTGTCCAAAACCTCTTCCTTGTGTTCAGTCTCGGCCTTAAAATTTGCAAAACTATTCACAAGAGTATCTATTTTCTTTGACAATTCACCAAAGCTACCCTTCGGAATTTCTGAGAACATGTTCTCCGCCTGTGACAAACATTCATCCTTGCAGAACCACAGAGCACACGCAGCTGCCTTTTCAACACTTTGTAATCTGCATTAGTAACTCCAACACATTTTGCATGTTGCCAATTCCCACATCGATGACATAATAGTCCTT
>JBEVXV010000234.1:0-4348 GCA_040505915.1 Sedimenticola sp.
GGCTCCTACGCCTATGCTGTATACGTGAAACTACTAAATGTAGTGCATTGTTTTTTAACGTCTCTAACTGTCTTCAACTGTCTTTTGCAGATATTCAACGTAGATGAGACCGGATGGTCTGGGAAGGAGAAATGCACGACGAAGGTGATTGCGCCGAAAACTGGACACGTGTTCCGGAACAAAGTCACCACAAACGACCACGTCACAGCAAATTTGTGCATATCTGCAGAGGGGAAGTTTTTGCCGACGATGGTTATTTTCCAGGTATGTTTTGTAGATCCAGTATGTGAATAGCGCGATATTGTTGGCACATTTGCTGACGTGTTTCCGTTCGTGCGTCCGTTTTCATGTTTTTGAAAAGTAGAGTTCCGCCCTACCCGTGATATTATGGGCATGGCGTTACTCTTTATAAGAACAGGGGCCCGTTCACTAAACTTCGTACGATAACAAAGTTCGTAAGTTCGATTTCAAGCTAAGTGTTTCTCCCGCCACGCAATCACAGACCTACAGTAATACTAATATTGTATTGTTAGGTCTGTGACGCAATATAGATCTAAATTTCATAACAACGGGGCCAAGCGGCCTAGAGCTATGCTAAATACATTACGCACATTGACAAAATAACGTCTAACAATATGCTATTGTTTTAATACATGTATAACCGAGATGTACGGTCTCATATTATATTCCGCCATTTTGCCACTTGTATCATTCACATACTTATGTTCTCTTATACCGCATGTGCGGTCAGAGCCTTTATACCAATAAAGATAATGTTCTGTTATGTTTTACATTTCTCTTTTTTGCTATGGTGGTCATCTTGAATTTGAAAATGGCCGCCATTTGCAATATAATTTGCTATTTATTTGAACGAAAAGCTGTGTTTTAAATAAAAATATGCATTTTCATTAGTGCGCTGGTTGTGTTTCTAAATGAATAATCTTATACATATGGCATAACGGCGACATGTAGTTCTTAACATCCAGCTGAACGTATATTTGAATCAGAGAAGTATAATACATCTATGTTTCAACATTGTCATTACTACATACAGGTACATCAAACTGGCTAAAATCGTCAATCCCACAAGTTTCACATTTCCGAGATGATATAGACGCATGTCAAAATCAAACAGCAAGTTGTATTCTCACAAGACGGGTGTCTAGCTTTGATCCAAATAAGCTAACTAAAGGTGTCTGGAAAATAAATTTATATCCACTTTATTGTAGGGCTCCCTACCACATAGGACGTACCAGGATGGCCTACCGGACTCCTGGTTGTTCGCGCACAGCGAGAGCGGCTATATGGACGGCGAACTGTTCCAGTCGTGGCTGTTCAAGATCTTCATCCCCAACTGCGGGCGTGAGAGGCCAGTGGTCCTGATCTTGGACAACCACGACAGTCATGTAACACTGCCCCTGGTAGAGACGGCCAAGGAAAACAACGTCGTGATTGTCGGACTGCCAGGACATACAACTCACTTCCTCCAGCCACTGGATGTAAAGGTACATGTACATACAGTACTGTCGGTATCGTATGCCTTGATCGTTGATTATTGGGAAGAGTGCACATAAACAACATGTATATCGTAGTTGGGAGTCCACGTCACTAAACTTGTTCATTATGCAAAATAGGGACCTGTTTCACTTATACATGTAATATCTACTTTTACAATTATATTCGATTATCGAAACGCATGTTTTAAAACAGCGCTTCGAATCGAGCCTTCCTAAAACGTGAGAAGGCACACGAATTCCGTAGAAATAATTCATCAAACATTGCGTAAATAATTTAGATGGATTATTCCGTATTCACATTCACGCCAATCCATGCATTAGAAATATAATTTCAGACCGGTCCATTCATAAAATAGGGGTGTTTTGTTGTCAAAAATTACGAAAATGGTTGCAAACAGTGCAGATCCTGATGAGACGGCTCGTAACGAGCCGGCTCGTCTGGATCTACACTGTTTGCCAAAGCCTCTAAAGCGGCATGTATGGTTTAAAGGGTTAAAATGTGGTCTCACCATCTACACATAGTTAACGAATGTTACCAGGTCATAGGGCCGTTGAAGAGCCGATTTAACACCATGGCCAGCAACCTTGGATTTGCCAGCCCCCAGTTCGTGATTGGCAAGGCCAAATTCCCCGTGATCTTGAAGTACGCCATCGACCAAGCGACGCCACTGTCCATACAGGTTTGAAATCATTTGCACAAATAATACAGTATATCTCTGCATGCCAGCGGTGAAAATACCAGCCAACATATATTCCACAATTCTAGTGAACTTTCATGATATATTATCAGAAGCAATTGAGACAATAAATTATTAATTGTTGCCTGCTATTTTAATTGCCAACATTTAAACTATTCATACAATTAGCTATTACTATTTCCAATCATTCAACGAGATACATTAATCGGATTGCATTAACACTTATACCCCTAAGTAACAGAGACGGATCATTCCATGTTCAACTTTACACCAATCCATGAATCAGCAATCGAAATTCAGGCCAACGCACTCGTAAAATAGGGGTGCTATGTTGTTGAAAATAATGAAAATGGTAGCAAGCGGTGCATATCCTGATGAGACGGCTCGTTACGAGTCAGCTCATCTGGATCTGCACTGTTTGCCAAAGCCTCCAAAGATGGATGTCTGGTTGAAAGGGTTATTAACTGTTTTAAATGAATCATATATGAACAACTGTTGTTGCAGTCTGGATCATAAACAAATTATTAATGTAATAATTTGTCTGTATCGCAGTTTTCCTATATGTATTTCTATTGCGTACCCACACTCTCATACTGATATATGTACTGTCCCCATGTCATATCTTCTACAGCTTGTCCTCATGCATAATATTGCTAGCAATTGCTACCCGAATAAGTAACTTATCTTCACATTCAGTCATGTTGTTGCTATGTAACCTGACTTTGAATAAAGTATTTTCCGTTCCGTTCTGTCCAGGAAGCGTTCACGGCCACGGGGATATATCCCTTCAACCCAAAAGCCATCGACAGCAGCCAGTTAGTGCCGTCGAGCTTCATAGCGAGTTCCGGTGAAGGTAATAGCAAACATGTGTGATGTCTGTCCGTCCGTCCGTCTGTCTTGCCGTCCGTCCGTCTGTCTGTCTGCATGTCCGTATGTCTGTCTGCATGTCCGTCTGTCTGTCCGTCACACTATGTATACATTGTGCTTTTAAAGTCCGTTTCTCAGCCACTGGAACAGATACAGCCACCAGACTTGGACAACGTGATCAGCTAATGGTGTACTCCAGAAACCGACAAGATTTGACCTTCATTTGACCTTGACCTACTTTTTCCACGTTATCGACTTATGCGTTTTTCGTGAAAATGCATTTTTCGGGAACTTACATACACAATGTTCTAGTTGAAAAGGAATTTCCCAAAAGAATAATCAGAGCACAATTGTCTGCATCAAATAATGTTTGTGTTAATGAGAATATGCATGACAGCAAGAAATTATGGCATTTGAAACAATGCGAATCTATGGTAAAATCAAACACAACAATCAGACCATATATATGGATACACCAACCTTAAAATGGAACACATTATGACAAAAATAACGCCATGCCTTGTGACTGCTGTTTTGGCTCTTCTGTTCTCATTTGGGTAGCCATTCTTCAAGTAAGCGCCATCTTTTTCAGAAGAGGCAACGGCGCCGACCACATCTGAGACGCCGACCACCTGTGAGACTTGTGGCTCGTTCCTGCTTAATCCTCTAGTAGGACAAGGGCTGATCCCGGAGTCTGTGGCAAACATTCTAATTCCACCCCCCACCAAGCCTGCAGTCAGTGAAAAGAAAAAGCGAGTTGTGGCGGAGGGCCGTGTCATCACGGGGGCGGACATGCTGAAGCAGTTGAAGGTATGCATCTCTGTTCTGATGTAATCATTATAAGACTTTATAACCTATAAAAAATATCAAAGCAAATGGCTCTAGCTCAAGGTTTATTTAGTGTATTGATGTAAATGTTTTGATTGG
The DNA here is from genome assembly GCA_040505915.1 of Sedimenticola sp. Lineage (GTDB taxonomy): Bacteria > Pseudomonadota > Gammaproteobacteria > Chromatiales > Chromatiaceae > Vondammii. The sequence goes on from JBEVXV010000234.1 coordinate 4,010, forward strand.
TTAAAATAAAATTGTGAGTAGTATGGTTAGTTTATATTACTTGTTCTGTTAGTCAGTGTTAATTAGTTTTACTTGTGTCTGGATTAGACATGATGACTTGGCAAGCGGAAGGTTTGCAGCTGCACTAACTGGTTTAACCGCTCCAGTGGATAGTATATACAATGTACATTGACCGTTCCAAGGCGTGTACCCTTGTCATCATGTCTTTTTGTCCCGTACGTATGTGTCCTTTATTTTCTTCGGGATCATTGTAGTTTGGTATGCCCATATGTTTGCATCCTGTTGCTCTTTTGTTGCCTTGAGACGTTTTTTTTTCATATATTTGTTAGTTATTTTATC
>JBEVXV010000235.1:0-6000 GCA_040505915.1 Sedimenticola sp.
CATCAAACCAAATATGTTGTCTGACGTGTTTTAGAACATAATTAATCAACATATTAAATAAAATAGTATTTCAATCAATAACAATTTCCAAAATGGCCGCCATCAATAAAACAATGTTTATATAATGGGTCAAAATAGAGTGATCAGCCAGCCAAATATGACATTTGACGTATTTTAGAACATAATTAATCAATATATTAAATACTATAGTATTTCAATCAATAACAATTTCCAAAATGGCCGCCATCAACAAACCAATGTTTATATATTGGGTCAAATATGTCGTTTGATGTATTTTAGAAGACAATCAATCAATATATTAAATACAATAGTCAATGAATATAAAATAAATTTCAAAAAGACCGACTGACGAACGGGAATGCCCCCCGGCGGCATATTTGAGAAACTCTTACAATCTCCTTAATGTGTGATGAACACACAGACCGACAGACACACGGACGGTCCGAACACTATATGCCACCCGGCTCTTCGATCGAAAATGAAACTTTTTCTATAATTATTCTGTTTTCATTGCAGGTGTCTGGATGTAATACTCAGAGGTGTATCAAGCACAAACATTTGACGTTACAATGTGTCCAATTAATACAGAAGTAGTAGTTACAATCTAAACCGTACCTATGGAAAAGGTAAAAGAAACTGAAGTGTCAGCAGCCAAAAGTCCAAGATGCGAAACTGATTTCACAAAGTGTGTAATATGTCAAACGATAACTGATGAACAACTTATCGATGCACCTGTTGCTCACGAAAAACTGTTCCTTGCCATCAAAGAACGTGCACAGTATGGTGATGGTGAATATACAATTATCAATAACCGTCTTGGACAATTCACGGTCCACGAACTTCAGAGTAAATCTGCTACATGGCATGCACGATGTTATAAGGTGGCAGTACATACAGGTATGTTGCAACGAGCCAAGAGACGCTACGAAAAACAAGTAGAATCCCTTGAAATGAAACGGAAGTCAAATATTACGACTAGCCCGGAAACAAATATTCTCACTCGTTCTCAGTCACTGCCGTTTGACAATTCACTTTGCTTCTTTTGTGAACGTGGTAACTTACTTAAAAATCCGCTGTTTAAAGTCGCAACAGTGAATGCCGGTCAAAAGTTGAAAGAAGCCATAGAGAAAAGTGGCAATGAAAGATTACATGTGAAGCTTTGTTCAGCTATAAATCTCGAAGACGCACATGCAATAGATATAAGATATCACAAAAATTGTTGGACTTCGCACGTGTTTAATGTTATACGTCCAAGTCATTCTGAATCGCATGAGGCTGACCCAGTAGACGAGATTGCTGCAAAAATTGAATTTCTTAGTGCAGTTGATGAAGCCCTACAGGGCGGGATAATTTCCAATATGTCCATATTACAAGATGAATACGAAAATATCAGAAAGCAAAATAACGTACCAACCCCTACGATTCCGCGCAAAAAACTGAAAACACTATTACAGGAGGAAATCCCAGATATTGAATTTCACAAACCAAAACGAGTTAATGAGCCCGAACGTGTGACCATTAAACAGACTACAGACAAAGCTGTCCAGATAGTTGAAGATATGCAAAAGGATACCATGGCCAATATGAAAGCATTGTATGAAGTAGCGTTATTTCTCAGAAAAGCAATCAGTAAGACAAAAGTGTGGAAGTTCACAGGGGCTTTAGATGATACCTCTGCGGAGCATACACCCAATGAGTTATATAGCTTCTTTCGTTGGATACTTCAAGGGCCTAGAAAGATTCTCTCCAACAAGACAAAATCATCAGAAGTCGACAAGAGAGCAACGACCCTGGCACAGAATACAGTAGCACTGTATCTTTCTGACCGTCAAGTGACAAATACATCAAAGACAGTTCACTCAGTTAGAGAATCGCCACAACAATTAGCAGTAGGACTATCAGTTCGTAAAGAAACACGAAGTAAGAGATTGATAAATATGCTCCACGGATTTGGCATAAGCACCGATTATGGCAGGTTGTTGAGAATAGAAACTCAGATAGCAGACACTATTATCCAACAAATGACACGTACTGGCGGACTCTACATACCACATGATATAGTACAACATCGCCATATTTTCTTTGCTGTAGATAATATTGACTTTCAGGAAGACACGCCAGATGGCCACGGAACACTGCATGCAACAGTCATGTCAGTTTACCAGAAAGTCGAAGCAGGCGATAGGAAACCAAACCTCGAACTAACAGGTTCTGCTAAAGAACGATCATTGAAGGATGTTCCTGAAATCACGACACAACGTATGAATTGTCCAGATCCTCCACAGAAGCCTCCGAATCCAGTATATAACTCTTATAGCTTACAGAAAAATGATGATGTTCATCTGACATTACCTGAAATTGTGTGGATTCATGCAAGGACACAAATCAGAGATCAAGATGAGGAAATTGAAATCATAGATAATGTTAATCAATCATTGTTAGAAGCAACAACTGAACAAAGTGCAGCCTGTACAAACGAGCAAACACAGCCTGTAAAAGATTGTACGCCTATTGGCATACCTACTTGGTCTGCATATCAGTCTGAAATTAGTGAAAAGCTGCCTGTGGTACGTGTTGGGGCCTTTCCATTGCTTGCTGCCCCAGCACATGAATGGTCAACGCTGCTAACAATCCTTATGCATGCTCAAGGGATCAACACTCAGATACTTGGTGACTCAAGACGAACTGTTATCTCTCTTGATATGGGACTCTACAAACCGGCAAAACAACTACAAATGTCTCGAAATGATATGGACCACCTGATTCTTCGACCGGGAGAGTTACACATTGTTATGGCTCAGCTACGTACTATTGGATCCTATATCGAAGGCAGTGGGATAGATTTATGTTGGACAGAGGCAAACCTTTATGGACCTGCAACAGTGAAACAAATCATTGAAGGACGCCATATTGTCAGGGGGCAAACCGCGCACACATTGACTTTAGAAGCCCTATTTTCTCTGTATCAAGACGAGTTTTTCAGAGGATATCCTGAAATCAAAACACAGATCATAGAAACGGTGGAAAAGCTAGACAAAGCATTCAGAGACGATGATACTGAGAGAGTGAAAAGTGAACACTTGCAAATGTGTAACATCATATGTTCACAGAATGTTATGGAGAAGATGCATGCATTTGACAAAGCCAAAAGTGAACAACCCTTATTCTGTGTCATGCGACATTACATGGAGATGATTCTACAAATGCTAATGTTCATTAGAGCTGTACGTACAGGTAACTGGGAACTCCATCTAGTGGCACTCGAAATGTTCACCAAGTACTTCTTTGCTCATGACCGCATTAACTATTCGCGCATGATTCCTCTATATCTGGCGGAAATGAAATCACTGAAGACAAGCGACCCCGATATCTATTGTGAAATGATGGAGGGAAATTGGGTTGTGAACAAAAATTCTACCGTTTCATTTTGCGCAATCGGAGCCGACCATGCTCTAGAACAGATAAACAGATCTATGAAAGTGTCTGGTGGGTTAGTCGGTATCAGCCACAACCCTTCAGCTAGAGCCAAATTCTTCTTGATTTCGCCTGAACTTGCTAGATTAGCGACCGAAGCACAACAGATGGCAGGAGTTAAAGCTGAACAACGAACACGACATCATGGACTGTCAAAGGCATTACTTGCGAGGCATGAAAAGAACATTCAGAAACTCACCGCTACACTTGTCAATTTTACTAATCCATTTGCAGCCGAAGGAGTTGACTTGTATAACCTCGTTACAAAACTAGTTGCACCGGAGCAAATCAAAGTAGATCTGTGTCAACATGATGAAATTGGTCGAAAGCTATTTGAAAGCTTTGTAGCAGATCGCATTCAGAATGATGTTACTAACCTGTGGTCACCGATGAAAAAACGGAAGTTAGCAACTTGGAAGAATGCTGCAAAGAAGGTGAACATACCATCAGTTAACAAAGTTGTTGAGCTCAAAGAAGACCGGTCACTGTTTGCCAGGCTATTAGTAGTATGTAAATCAAGACCCGAGATTAATCTGAAAGATGCAAGGCAAATACGAGTTCTCCGTCGTTCCCAGGTCATTGTTTGCAGCAGATGGGAGCATGCTTCATTGTTCTACGAAGAGCAAGCTGATGAACATCTTGGAGGGTGTAGCCAAAAAATCTGAAAGTGATTCTTGTGATGAAGTTATGGACATTGACTCGACAATGAGAAAGAAAGTTGTGGTGGTTGATGCTATGGCCGAAGTGCAGGCTATGGGAAAGCCAGAGGACATCAAGACCTGTTCTGACTTGGCCAATCATTTTGAAAGCATCGTTCAGAGAAAATATGAACATTATGATGAAATACGGCTCATTTTCGACCGCTACGATGTCCCCAGATCACTGAAAACAGCAACTCGTCAATTAAGGCAGCATGGACAACCGCTTGTGTATTATCATATTTCTGATTCAACGAACATTGCAAAAACACCAATCCGTAGACTTTTGAGTCACATTAATACAAAGATGGAGCTTACAAAATACCTTGCAGAAAAGGTAGTACACGCAGCTCGAGCTGACCAGTGTATGATTGTGGCATACAGCGATCAGTGCATAGGTACACACAAAGACATGAGTTATCTAAACAGTGATCAAGAAGAGGCAGACACAAAACTAATTCTTCATGCAGTAGATGCAACTACATCAGGCGCAACATGTATTCATATCTGTTCTCCAGATACAGATGTGTTTGTACTTGCGCTAAGACATTATTCTGACATGTGCGAAGATGCATCATTTGTAACTGGAACTGGTAAATACCGCAGGGTGATTCCACTGAAACCCATAGTTGAAGCATTAGGTCCAGTTAAAACAGCCGCTCTTCCAGCGTTCCATGCACTTAGTGGTGCAGATAACACGGGCAGTTTTGCAGGCAAGGGCAAGTTGACATGCTTCAAAGCATTCGAGACTGCAACTGATGATACTCTATTGACATTGTCCAATCTTGGATCAGGTATCATGCCGACTCCAGAAACGGTTTCTGGCACAGAAAGGTTCGTCTGTCAGATCTACAAGCAACATACAGATATTTCAAATGTGAGTAATATGAGATGGTGGCTATTCAGGAAGACACAAGCTCAGTCAGAAAAGCTACCACCAACTTCTGACGCACTGACTCATGCAATTCTACGAGCGCATTACCAGTTGATGGTGTGGAATAGTGCTAATGTACCATGCCCGGTTCTCCCATCACCAGAGGGCTATGGGTGGAAGCTGAATGGCGAGATATGGACACCAACAATGACAGACGAGCTGCCCGCACCAGCTGCAGTTCTACACCTGGTAAAATGTGGATGTGTAAAAACTAACTGCTCAAAAGGTCAATGCCAGTGTCGCAAAGCAAACCTTCACTGTACTGACCTGTGCAGGTGTAGTGACAATGATGTTGAGTGTTTCAATCAAGAGGAGCACAAGGTCATTGATGATGAAGACGACGATGATGATTTCATTGACGATTAGAATGTGATTAAAACTCTACCAAATATCATTACATATGCATAGATACCACCATGGAGCCATGATATTTAATTACATTGTTATATATCACCTATGCTATAATGACATTTACATTATTTGTTTGATTTTTATAATGGAGACGAAATGAATATAATTTTGGTATATGCCATCACATGCTAAAACTAATACATGTATCATTCACGATCAATATACCAACTAGACATTATGGTTTTCAAGGTTTCAAATTTTCTTTGTTGCATTATACTGAAATGTATTTGAGCATGGCTGGTTGGTCACATTCAAATCAATAATATATGAGCCGCGACGCGAGAAAACGGAATGTCGGACATTTGGAAATTTCGACGTAAATGGCTTTGAGAATTTTCCATAACTTACGCAAACGAAGACGAAAGTTGACAGGAATTACAGAGCAAATGCGGAATTTAATTCCGCATTTGCTCTGTAATTCTCGTCAACTTTCGACATCATTTGCTTAAACTGTGGCAATTC
>JBEVXV010000236.1:0-11032 GCA_040505915.1 Sedimenticola sp.
GTTCCTCGCCATCCAGGCATTATCAGCCTCCTGCAAAATAGTGGCTGTTGACCGCCATATGGACAAAAATGCTGGCAACGTAACCAACGGCAATAGCGGGTGTCCATTTCAGGTGTCCGAAGAAGGTGTATTTACCTCGGGCCTGGCCCATCAATGCAACACCGGCTGCTGAACCGATGGAGAGCATAGACCCACCAACACCAGCAGTTAGGGTGACCAGCAACCACTGGCCGGTGGACATCTCAGGGTTCATGGTAAGTACCGCAAACATGACCGGAATATTGTCCACAATAGCAGACAAGACACCGACGGCGATGTTGGCATTAGTCGCACCCCAGCCGCTATACATCAGTTCCGAAGCCATGCTCAGATAACCTAGGAAGCCGAGGCCACCCACGCAGAGCACAACGCCATAGAAGAAGAGCAGCGTATCCCACTCTGCTCGCGCCACTGGACGAAAGACATCGAAGCTGACGATATCACCCAACTGGCCATCGTGTTCGGCACTCTCCCGACGATTACTATGGTAGCGATGGCATGTCTTTTTGAGGAAAAAACCGAAAAATTGCAGGTAAGCCAACCCGGTCAGCATGCCGATGACCGGTGGCATATGCAGGAAGTTGTGGAATGAGACGGCCGTAGCAATGGTTGCGAGAAAAAGCACAATGATGCGCCTAGCCCCACGTTGCATCGGCACCGCTTCCCCCGATGCATCCGGCTTAACATCGGGTACGGCAAAATGCATGATCGCCGCAGGCACCAGGAAGTTGACCGCCGCCGGGATAAAGAGAGCGAAAAAGGTCCAGAATTCAACAATTCCCTTCTGCCAAACCATCAGCGTTGTAATGTCACCAAAAGGTGAGAATGCACCACCCGCATTAGCTCCCACCACGATATTGATACAGGCCAGGGTGACAAAACGATTGTTGTCACCGCCTACGGCCAGTACCACGGCACACATTAGTAGCGCCGTAGTCAGATTATCTGCGATCGGGGAGATGAAAAACGCCAGGATGCCTGTGATCCAGAACAGGGCCCGAAAACCGAAGCCACTACGAACCAGCCAGGCACGCAGTGCGTCAAATATACCCCGCTCCTCCATGGCGTTGATATAGGTCATCGCCACCAACAGGAAGAGCATCAACTCCGCATATTCCAACAGGTTATGCCGTACCGCGTGTTCTGCCGCCGTGGGCATTCCGTGACTGGCATAGACCCAGGCGATAACAGCCCATATCAGGCCTGCGCCGAGAATCACCGGTTTGGATTTACGCAGATGGGTAAACTCTTCAGCCATCACCAACACATAGGCCAGTAGAAATATGCCGATGGAAAGAAAGCCTGCCCAGTGTTCAGTCAGATCCAGTTGATGGGCTGCGGGCTCTGCCGCCATGACGTAGCCTGAGAGAGTCAAAAGCAGTACGGCAGAGATAAGTTTCATTAGTCTATTTTTTCTTATCATGATCAATCTATTCTCAGAAAACCAAGTTCATCATGATCATCATCACGACTAAAAACAGTAGGGTCATGATGCCTCCCGCTCTCATGAAATCAACCACCCGGTAACCCGCCGGACCCATGATAAGGGCATTGACTTGGTGTGTTGGGATAAGGAAGGAGTTGGATGTGGCAATCGCCACTGTCAAAGCAAACACCGCAGGATTGGCGTCGGCACCAATAGCTATATTGACTGCCAGGGGTACCAGAAGCACTGTGGCACCGACATTGGACATGACCAGCGTAAAGAAGGTGGCCAACAAAGCTACCGCAGACTGAATTACCCAGATCGGCATATCTCCCACAACGGAGAGCACCTGCTCAGCGATCCATTTTGCTGTCCCTGTCGTCTCCACTGCGAGACCTAATGGGATAAGCGAAGCAAGCAGAAATACTGTCTTCCAGCTTACCGCCTCATAGGCCTCTTCAATCTTCAACACACCCGACAGCACCATTCCCATGGCACCGGTCAGAAGGGCGACAGAGAGCCGTATATCGGTAAACAACACCATAAAGAGCGCAATACTAAAGAAGATAGCGGCGGGCAGTATCTTATGTGGTCGGAGCTCCTCCTCGCGAGGATATTCGGTAGTCAACACCACGAAATCACGATCTTTTTCGATTCGTTCCAATGCATTCCAAGCGGTGTGTACCACCAAGGTATCACCCGCATGAAATGGCATGTTACGAATATCATCACCCTCTCGCATGGTCTCTGCATGGCGATGCAGTCCAATCATGGCGAGGCCATAAGTTTTGCGCATCCATATATCGCGGGCACTCTTGCCAATCAGGCTTGATCCCGGCGGGATGACCACTTCGGCGATACCGGCTTTGTTGGTGGCGAGCGCATCTGCGAAGGTACGCAACTCACTGCGTTGTTTCAGATTGTACTTCTCAACAAAGTGAACCATATCATGGGGATCAGCCACCATACCCAACACCATACCCGCCTGGATCTCGGTGTCGCGTGCCAGAGTGCCGGGACCCACCCGACTCTCTTCTCCCGACCGTTTACTGGCAATAACCCGAACCCGGTAGCTGCTTTCAACATCATCCAGATTCTTACTAATCAGGTCACTGCCATCAGTTACAACGACCTCTTTAATGGCGAAATCCACACCATAGACATCGTGAAAATATCCCATGGGGTCGGTACCCTTGGTGCTGCTTTCACTTGGTGTCTTTGGTAACACAAAACGCCCGGCTATCATAAAATAGAGGATGCCCGTAATGATCAATGCGACACCTACCGGTGTCACCGAGAACAACCCCCATGCATCCATCTGCTGACTGGCTGGTAACGCCTTGTTGGAGGTCAGAATCAGGTCATTAAGAAGAATGAGTGGGCTGGACCCGACCATGGTCATGGTGCCGCCCAGGATAGCGGTAAAACCCATTGGCATCAGCAGGCGGGACATGGGAAGCCCAGAGCGGGCTGAGATGCGAGCGACCACCGGCAGAAAGAGTGCCGCCGCTCCAACGTTCTGCATAAAGGAGGAGATAAAACCCACTGTAGCGGAGATGATGGGAATAATGCGTCTCTCGGTGGTTCCACCAATATTCAGAATAAAGGCAGCCACTTTGCTCATAATGCCCGTTTTATCAAGACCGGCACCAATGATCATAACGGCGATGATGGAGATCACCGCATTGGAAGAGAATCCATCGAATAGGTGTTTATTATCCACCAGTCCCTGCTCAAGCCCCATAAAAGGGGCCAGCAATGAGGTTAATCCTAATAACACCATAATGGTGGATGCCGCAACATCCACACCCACCACTTCAAATGCAAAAAGATAGATCGTCAGAACCAAAATGGCACTGACCCAGGCTATCTCGACGGTGGGTACCACACTGGCCAGCAAGAGGGCCAATGCTGTAAATACTACTGCTGCAATAATTTGTTTTGGACTGATTATTCCCGGATTGGCGATTGTCTGTTCTTCATCCGCAAGTTTGTTCATTCTTTCACTCTGTCTTGGGTGTTCAATTTATCGATATTTCGATCGTTATGCGTGGGCGCTGTGCCAAAAAATAGGTATTAGGCGGCAGACCTTTCAATGGTCCGATCCGATGGACGGTCTTCAATAAGCACCAGAGGGACTGAAAGCCGGCCCTTACGTTTCGGTGTTATCTCATCAATGAGTCTTTTGGCTACTGAATCATCGGGTATAGCCACTAAAAAAATCAGGGAGGAGTGATTGCAGGTGTAGGCAAGGATATCTTCGATGACCTCTACACTCAGTCGAATGCGCTGGCACTCTAAACCGGCCTCTCTAATCCGACTCTCCAGTGTGATGATATTTGATGTATCTACCGCACCATGAATCAGCAGGTCGATCTTTCCACCCTGCTGTAAACAGGCTTCAATAGCGTAGTCGAGTGGTGCCCCCACGCCTCTGCCGTCAGTGATCAGAGCGATACGACGAGTGACCACATTTTCTGCCACACTTTGGTGAGGCAACGAGGGTTTCAATCTGGATTTCGCACCATATCCAAGTACCTCCATTTTGTCGCTCATCGATAAATAGTCGCCTGCATCCTGGTAGGCCAAACCGGATAACATCTGTTTCAGGCTGTCGCTTAGCTTTGTCATATCACAAACTCCGAATATTAGTTAATTCTGTTATTGCAATGACTATGCCAACTCCTTTCAGAATTTAACCTATTGATTTAAATGGCTATAGTTTTAAATTTTATTAACACCACTGTTGCATTATGAAACAACAAAGGCGCTTCCTCGTGAAAAACAGCAAAATATGCGCTAGCGGATAACATCTGCTAGTATTGTTGCAATCTGAAACAGTATGTTGCATTTTGTTATGGCTGCATTATTTGATCTGACCAGCTTGCAGGGCAAAATTACCAGCGCGTATGTTGCGCTGGTCGCGGTCACTTTGCTGCTCGGCATAGTCGCCTTTTCAGACCTGCTGTTTCTCGAGCGGCAGGTGACTGAAGGTGAAGTGGTCTCTGACTTAAAAGATGCCGTCCTGGAGATGCGTCGTGAAGAAAAAAATCTATTTCTCTACACAGAAGACAAGGCGTTCTCCAGGACAGCCGAATATGCTGAGATATCGATAAATAATCTGCAGAAACATAAAGCCACTCTGAACGCGATTCTTCCCAAGTCCGATGTTTCAACGACTGCACAAGCGCTACACACCTACCAGACCCTATTGGAAAATTGGAAAGCTTCACCGGTCAGCGAGCGCGAGCGACTACAAGACAAGATAAGAGCACTCGGACACCGGATTTACCTCTCTGTAGAGTCACTCGCTAAACAAGAGCGCAGGATGTTGGAAGCTGCTGTTCAAGAGTCCCAGTGGTTTTTATTGATCTCTTTATTCATGATTGGGCTTGCGATCTATCTTGTTGGGCGTCAGCTTAAGCGCGTGGCACTCACCCCACTCAAGCAGTTGGAGTCTCGCTTGAAGCCCATCGCTGAGGGGCGTTTCAAATATTTAAAACCGCCCTCAAGTGACCGGGAGTTCATGACCTTTACAAATGCTTTCAATCGGATGCTGAAAGAGTTAGAGATCCGCCAGAAGCGTATGCTGCAATCTGACAAACTCGCATCACTGGGGATCCTGGCCTCCGGCGTGGCCCACGAATTAAACAACCCCCTGTCCAATATATCTTCTTCATGCCAACTACTTATGGAGGAGCTAACTGAGGCCGATCCAGAGCAGCTCAATATCTGGCTTAATCAGATCGATAGTGAAACTGAGCGCGGGCGTAACATCGTTAGAACCCTTCTTGATTTTGGTCGGCAAGGTGTCTTTGAAAAGAGTAAGCAGAGGCTGCTGGATATCATCAATGAGACCCAGACCATTATTGGCAAATCGCTACGGCAATACTCAGCGATACTCTCGGTCAACGTGCCTGATGATCTCACTGTTGATGTAGATAAACAGCGTATTCAGCAACTCTTTATCAACCTCATTCAAAATGCTCTCAATGCTGCAGGTCAGGGCGTACACATACGGATTAGTGCCACTGTGTGTGAGCGAGGTGTCTCGATGATTCCCGATGATGCCGAGGTGGCGGGTAATCTCAGCTGCATTACAGACTACCAAGGACGCTTTATTGAGATTCTGGTTGCTGACGATGGCCCCGGCATATCCAGTGAAAATCTATATAAGGTATTTGATCCATTTTTTACCACCAGCGAGCCTGGACATGGCGTCGGTCTGGGGTTATTTATCGTTCAGGAGATTGTCAGTGAACATGATGGCTGTCTTGCCATCGCCTCTCGCCCTGAAAAAGGTACTCAGGTCATTGTTCTACTGCCAGCAGAGGAGTCGATGAGTGACTGAGATATCGTCCAATGTGAGCCGCATACTGATCGTCGATGACGAGGCTACCGCTGTTGAAAACCTGGCCCATGTATGTCGCAAAGAGGGCTATGAGGTTACGACCCGAACCAGTGGCATGGGTGCCATTGAGGCGATGGAAACAAAACAGTTCGATCTGGTTCTGACTGATCTACGCATGGAGAAGGTTGATGGTATGGCCGTTTTACGCCGTGCCAAGGATTTAGATGCGGAAACTGCCGTGGTGCTGATCACAGGTTATGCAACCTTAGATTCAGCCGTGAAGGCGATGAAAGCGGGGGCTTTTCACTACATTGCTAAACCATTTCGCTTGGATGAGGTGCGGGAGGTGGTGCGCAATGCATTGGAAGTGGTCAACCTAAAGCGGGAAAACCGGCAGCTGAAGGAGCAGCTAAGAAGCAGTCGAGGCAAATTCTCTATTATCACCCAGGACGCAATCATGTTACGCCTGCTGGAGATGGCACGACAAATCGCCCCCACTGACACCAATGTACTCATCACCGGGGAGAGTGGTACCGGCAAGGAGCTGCTGGCCCGTTTTACCCACACCCACAGTGGTCGAAGTGAAAAGATCTTTCAAGCGGTAAACTGTGGTGCTTTGCAGGAAGATCTGCTGGCCAATGAACTCTTCGGCCATGAGAAAGGCGCCTATACCGGCGCGACAGAGGCGCGTGAAGGGCTTATCGAGGCAGCCGTTGGGGGCACACTTTTTCTCGATGAAATTGCAGAGATGTCTCTGGGAATGCAGGTAAAACTGCTGCGCGTCATTCAGGAGCGCGAGGTCCAACGCTTGGGTTCAACCCGGATGATCCCAGTGGACATACGCCTGATCACCGCCACTCACCGAGATCTGCTCGAGGAGGTGACAGCTGGCCGCTTTCGCCAGGATCTCTATTACCGGCTCGACGTGGTTGGGCTGCACCTCCCTCCTCTTGCGGAGCGTCGTGACGACATCCCACTGCTGGCTTTCTACTTCCTGCGAAAACATGCGTTGCGCATGGAACGCGCAGTGGATGACATCGATCCTGCAACTATGGCGGCACTGCTTGACTATGACTATCCCGGAAACATCCGAGAGCTTGAAAATATTATGGAGCGTGCGGTAACCCTGGCTCAGGATAGGCTGTTGACGGTGACCAATTTACCGCCAGCGCTGATAGAACGCACAGTGCATGTAGTACGTGAAGAGGCCGGGCGCCTACCCACTTTAGCTGAACGGGAGGCTGATTATATTCGCCATGTATTAGAACGAAGTGGCCAAAATCGTACCCGTGCAGCAAAGGTTCTTGGTATTGACCGCGTCTCACTGTGGCGAAAATTAAAGAAATACGGAATGGAAGAGGCGCTGGATTCATGATGATCGCTTACAGAACCGAAGCTAAGCATCAACCAGAACCCTAATTACTCGACGGCATTATTGAACCTGGGTTTGGGGTCGGAGTCGATTGCGTTCACTGCTGTCCCGTTAACTCCCTCTCCCCTTTGGGGAGAGGGTTGGGGTGAGAGGGAATGTTCTACTGCAGTATGTCATGTTGCTGTTGATATATGCGCCCTAAAAAACACCTCCACCAAAGGAGTTACTGCAACATACTACAAAGTTAACGGGACAGCAGTGGATTGCGTTGTGAAAAAGGCGCATTTTTTTCACCCCTCTTGGCACAATCGACTCCGACCCCGGCTGTGTATGCTAACCGGGTAACTGATTAATCAAGGTGATCATTTTTGCAAATCACCTCACTGGAAGATTGAGCTGACAAAACAACCCTCCACTACTTAGCAGCAAGCGTTGCCTTCATATAGCCCCGAATCACATCCCCATCAGCATCCAGGACTTCAAAGCGCGTCTCCTTCTCCATCAGATTTTGCAGCGAGGGAGGTGGTGACGCCTCAATACCAATCGCCTCTTTCACCGCATCACCAAATTTGGCCGGGTGGGCAGTGGCGAGGCAGACAACATCATCCATACCCCGAGCGGCGTGAACACCAACAGCGGTGTGAGGATCAAGGATATAACCTGTCTGCTCATAGGTCTCTTTGATCTGCTGCCTGGTCTCCTCCTCGCTGGTTGCGGTCGCGGTAAAGATCTCGGCCACTTGGGCACGCTTTGCAGGGGGTATCTCAAACTTACCCTCTTGGGTCATCTGCTCCATCAAGGCGCTTACCTGAGAGGAGTCCTCATCCATCAGGAAGTAGAGATAGCGCTCAAAGTTGGAGGAGAGCTGAATATCCATCGATGGGCTGATGGTGGAAAACACCTCTCCCGCCTGATAGAGACCGGTGTTAACGAAGCGTGAGAGGATGTCGTTACGGTTGGTAGCGAGAACCAGACGATCCACCGGTAGCCCCATCCGCTTGGCTATATAGCCTGCAAAGATATCACCGAAGTTGCCGGTGGGAACGGAGAAGGAGATCTTTTTACCGCAGTCACCACCACTGACCCGCCCCCAGGCGTAGAAGTAGTAGACCACTTGAGCAAGAATCCTCGCCCAGTTGATGGAGTTGACCGCCCCCAGGCTGTATTCACTCTTGAACTCAAGGTCATTAAACAGCTCTTTGACGATACGCTGACCATCATCGAAGGTGCCAGTGATAGCGATATTATGGACATTGGCATCGAGCACCGTAATCATCTGTCGCTCCTGAATCGGCGACACGCGTCCCTTGGGATAAAGAATGAATATATCGATCAACTCCTGCCCACGCACACCATAAATGGCAGCCGAGCCGGTATCACCAGAGGTGGCACCGATGATATTCAGCCGTCCACCATCACGCTCCAGCAGTAGCTCGAAGAGTTTACCGAGAAACTGTAGCGCCACGTCTTTGAAGGCGGCGGTAGGGCCATGAAACAGTTCGAGGATCTTTAAATTTCCCGCCTCCACCAACGGCGTCACTTCATCGCTGGTAAATTGAGCATAAGAGCGTGGTATCAGGTCAGCTAACTCATCACGCCCTATGTCACCCTCCATATAAGGTAACATCACCTCTACCGCAAGCTCGGTGAAGGAGAGTCCAGCCCAGTGGGTCAAAGTCGCTTCATCTATCTGAGGAATAGATTCAGGTAGCAGCAAGCCACCATCGGTTGCCAATCCCATCATCACCGCCTGGGAGAAGCTGACCGGCTCTATGCCGCCACGGGTACTCAAATAACGCATCGTTGATCGTCCTCGATCCTGCTAAAAAAGCCGCTCATTATAGCAGCGTTGTATGTAACTATTCAGTGGCCCCTGTTACGAGGCTATTTTTACCAGGGGTCGGAGTCGATTGCCCGCATGAATGTGGGCAATCGACTCCGACCCCGAGCACCAGCTGAATAGTTACCGTTGTATTATGCATTCAGGTCGGTAAATATTCGGTTAACCCATGATCCGTAAAAACAATCACTTGCGTAGGGTGGATAAGGAGCGTAGCGACGCATCCACCTTTTTCATGGTGGATGCGCTACGCTTATCCACCCTACAGGGTTGATTTCAAACTACTGGGTTGACCGCATATTTACTCAGGTCGAACTATAGCCTGTTGTTTTCCAGAATGAAATCCGCCTTTCGGTCAACGCTGAGGATTTAAGCTCTAAACAAGAGCAACTTTTTAACTCATTGAGATTTCGCCGTTTTTATGCGATATTCTCCGCACATTCTGAAGTAACGATGTGATGATGAAACAAAAGGTGGTTGGATGAAAAAACTGATCAACCTCGGCAGCCGTATCAGGAAACTGCGTGAACGGCGGCACATGACCCAGGCTGCCCTGGCGGTTAAGATGGCGATATCCCCCAGCTATCTGAACCAGATAGAAAACGATGCCCGTCCCCTCAATAAACGGGTACTGACCAAGCTGGAGCTGGCCCTCGGCATCGACTTTACCGACTGGACAGAGGATGAGGACCGCCGCGCCACACAACTCCAAGAGGCGTTGAATGACCCCCTGTTTCGTGGTGCAGGCTTACCCCTTCACGAACTGCGTGAGGCGGTCTCTGCCTCTCCCCGTATGGCAGACCGACTGCTACAGCTTTTCCGGGCCCATCAACGACTTCAATCTGACTACCAGACACTGGCAGAATCGATTGCCGGTACGGAGCGAATCAAAGCACTCCACGGTGCCCAGTTCCCCTATGAAGAGGTACGGGATTTCTTCTACCGAAAAAACAACCATATCGAAACTCTCGACCATGCCGCAGAGACGCTCTTTACGAAACATGGTTTTGAGATCGACCACCTGCTGAGCGACCTCACCGGCTACCTCAAGCGTGAGCACGACATCAGCATCAAAATGGCCAATTTTTCAGGCCATGGACGACTGCAGAAACAGTATGACCCCGAGCAGCGCATTCTCTATATGGCGAAACCCTCAAGCTCAAACCGCCGCGCCTTTCACATTGCCCATCAGATCGGCCGACTACTCTACCGCAACCTGATTGAACAGGAGCTGGAAGAGGCTGAACTGGGGAGCACCCAGGCCAGGGCTATCTGTCGTGTCGGTCTCGCCAACTATTTTGCCGGTGCCCTTCTGATGCCCTATGAGCGCTTTCTTGAGGATGCCAAACGGCTGCGCTACGACATCGAATGTCTTTCCGGGCTTTACGGCACTAGCTTTGAGCAGGTGTGCCACCGCCTCAGTACCCTGCAACGACAAGATAACAAGGGGGTTCCCTTCTACTTTGTGCGGGTCGATATTGCCGGCAACATCTCCAAGCGGCAAAGTGCCACCAGCTTCCATTTTGCCCGACTAGGTGGTGTCTGCCCATTGTGGAATGTACATGAGGCGTTCTCCTACCCCAATACCATCCTGACCCAGCAGGCACAGATGCCGGATGGAAAAACTTATCTCTGTCTGGCGCGCACGGTATTTGAGAGTGGTAACAGCTACCTTGAACCTCAACGCAAATTCTCCATTGGCCTCGGCTGTGAAATTCGCCATGCCGACAAGCTGGTCTACTCCACCGGCCTTGACCTGAGTGACACTCAAGCAGTTGAACCCATCGGCGTCAGCTGCCGTGTTTGCGAGCGCCATGACTGTCCCCAGCGTGCTTTCCCTCCACTCTCCCGTAGGCTCAGTATCGATGAAAACACACGCAGCGCATTCCCTTACGCCTTTGAAGGGTCAGAAGAGTAACTTCTCAATAACCCAGTGCAGATGGATAAACTTTCAGATGGGGTGCAGTGATGCCTTTTCAGAACGTACAGCAGCAGGATGTATTC
>JBEVXV010000237.1:0-4194 GCA_040505915.1 Sedimenticola sp.
CGATTCTGGCCTTACTTTAGGGTTTCCAGGCCATCATGATGAACAAAATATTTCTCGACACAGCTGGTGTCACTGGCAAGAGCACGCGATTATTGACTTCGCATTCTTGGAGGACATCGTGCTCAAGGAGGGCACGCCAGAGTACAATGGCTACAACACCTGGGTTTGTCGTGAGCCAGGTATGACTCCAGCACCTAAGTCAGCATATTCCTACCTACCACTTCTGAACATGAAACCCACAGATCCAACGGCAGTCCTCACCTCCATCACCAGAGGAATTGAATTGACCCGAGATGCAAACCAAGACATCCTGGTGATCACAGCTGATGCAGCGATCTATAAGATCATTGTTGACATCTCATTTCATCAACCTGACCTGCTTGGTAGTATGGTCGCCCTGTTAGGTGGAATGCATCTGCTGATGGACTTTGTGTCATGCATTGGAACCTTGACGACAGACTGTGGTCTAAAAGAAGTTCTCAGTACAACATTTGGCTCAGTTGACAAAATGTTGTCTGGGAAGAAGTACCCCCAGAATGTGCGAGCCCTTCGTCTTCTGTCCGAAGAACTTATGCGACCCATTCTAGAAAGTGAAACCATCACCAGCATGGAGGACTTGGAAGAAGAGCTCCAGAAGCGCTCATTACAGAGTCGCACCAGCAAGATGTGGATTTCTGTTTTCATCCGCCCAGTCCTCATCATCATGCTGTACTGTCGAGCATCGCACGAGTGACTGGCTCCTTCACCTCAAGGCCACTGAGATGATGCTGCCATACATGTTTGCTGCACACAAGTACAACTACAGCCGTTATGGACTCTACTATGTGCGGTCAATGACAAGGTTACACCCAGACATCCTTGCTCAGTTTTGTAAAGGACAGCAAAGTCTACATCATACAGCAGGTCTCTGGATTGGTCAGTTGTCGGACATGTTCATCGAGACTACCTGGATGAGGAAAGGTCATGGTCCAGGGGGCATCATTGACAATACAGAGAAACCCCAGACAATGGCCACATGGGTGTACAGCATGGATGCTGTCATGACACTGACAGGAGATCTGAAGAGGATGGGAGACCATGATGAGAAAGAGACCCAAGAGAAACACAAAGAAGAGTTTCCAAGCAGAATCAACCAAGATGGAGATGATAGGCGGGCTATCCGACAGGCTCTTGCTACATTCATTGATCCTCTTGACCCAGAATCACATGGAGGCGGGTCACTGCTGAACATCGTCAGTGGCAAGGTGGCCGATCCTGAAGTCAATGTTGACAACTCTATTGATTTAGGAAAAGTGATGCTCACAGAGTTTGAGTCCTCATGGCCTGAGGGGTTTCAGGCACCCATCTCAAAACAAGTTGTGACATTTGCAGAGAAGAAAAAGCGCCTGAAAGTTGCTGGCCAAGATGTAGTAAACCCTGAGGCGATCTACAATCGAGTGATTGGCCTTCTAGTCAGTCAGCGAGACTTAGACCTTGAAGCAGTGTTTGCAACTGAACTAACTGCATACCCGCCATCCATGTTTGAAGCAGATGGCACCATGCGAACCACTGGGAAAAGTACTCTCAAGACAAACCTTCAAGTCGAGACCTCTCAGAGGCATGTCTTGAACCCAACTGCAATTGTGGTGGATGTGTCTGCTCTCCTCTGGACCATTGCTTGGCCTGTACACGGCACAGTCACAACTTTCATTACAACATTCAAGCAATGGCTCTCTGAAAAGTTGGACAAATCTGACATCTATCTCTGCTTTGACAGATACCACGAATACTCCATCAAGAGTAGCACAAGGACATCTCGAAGCACAACAGCTCGAGTCTTCAAGCTTAACCTGCAGACCCCACTTCCACCTCGGGATGCAGTTCTGAAGAACTATACAAATAAGGTCCAGCTCAACAAGCTTCTTTACGAACAGATCCTGACTGACGATGCCTATCTCCAAGTGGTCACCAACTCCCATGTCCTCGTTGTCACAGGCGAGGAACCTGTCCCCACACAGGTACACAAGGGGCAAAAATCGGCACGAAGAGACATCATTTCATCGCTTGAAGAAGCAGACAGTATGATAGCTCAACAAGTTGTCGCAATTGGCACTGATCCAGATGCACGTGTACTTGCATTAGCAGATGATACTGATGTGTTCGTGCTGCTTCTGTTTTTCTACGGACACTGTTCTCTCAACTCTGCCATCTACATGCAGTCACCGGTGTACGGGCGTCATTGCATTGACATCAATGCAACACATCTCAAACACAGTGCCATTGTTCCAGACTTGCTTGCTATTCATGCTCTCTCAGGGTGTGACTCTGTAGCAGCAACACATGGTATTGGCAAAACTACCGCTTTGAAGGTTGCATCAAAAGGACACAGGCTGAATTTTCTTGGAGATCTGACAGTTGATGTTACACAGGTGGTAAAGCAAGCAACCGAGTTCATGGCAGCGAGTTATGGTGTCAAAGAATGCTCGTCCATGACAGAGTGTAGACAGCATGTGTGGGCTCAGAAGACTGGCAAGTCTTCTTCTGCACCAAAACTATGCAGTCTGCCACCGACTACAGAAGCATTTCATGAGAATGTATTACGGGCTCACCTGCAAGTGGCAAACTGGCGTGCTACTCTACTTGGAGAACCTCCATCAATGGATCCAGTCCAGTTTGGCTGGGAAGCTGATCATGTGAACAAAGGCCTTACTCCACAGAACATGTGCCATGGAACAGCTTACGCACCTCCGCATGTCCTTAAGCTTGTCCGCTGTGGCTGTGACTCTGAGAAGTCATGCAGAGGGGGCAACCGTGGCTGCATGAGTCGCCAGCTGTCATGCACCATCTTCTGCACATGCTGTGCTTCTTTTGGCATGTGCCACAACCCATTCAACAAGAAAGATGCAGAAGTGGATACGTTGGAGGACGATTATTAGATAATCATAATGTATTCACTTCAATATATTGCATTGACATTTTGAGAAAGACTATGAGGACAATTTCCGAACAGTGCGGATCTGACTTCCATACATTGTAATACTAAGTGTATTTGTGTGGTTATCTGATTAATTGTTTGAGTAACTGTGTTGTTAATTTCCGTGTAATATTAGTTATGACTTAGATATGATCACAAATTATGAGAAGAAGATAGTTCTCTTCACAATCATTCTTTTGGTTTTTAGCGCAGTTGACTTTGTGATCACATTGATGACAATATTAATTCTAAATAGCTGATTTGGCTATCAATAATATGGATGAGGAATGATTCAAGAAAAAAAGGCTCAGAAAAGAAAAGGCATCAACATTCATTAAAAATATTGTGCAAAAAATATCATTTTTGTGTATTTTGTGCTACTGTTTTGTATTTGTGTCATTAGGGTGGCCTGGAAACTCAAAAGTAAGGTCAGAATCGGCCTTGTTGAACCCGAAAACATAAGTACAGGTTATAAAAACATCATATTTTAATGCTTAGAACAGGAATTATTAAGGATTTTGTTATTTGACCCTTTTCGGCAGCCATCTTGGACGCCATCTTGGATTCTGAAAAACGCAAGCGGATGGGAAGCTCCCACCCGGTAAAAATATAAAGTGGAGACCAAATACTATCCAAAAATGAAAAGAAATGCTTACCAGGACAAACTGCAAGGTCATCTCACTCGGCGACCAGACTATTAGTGTTGTAAGGGTTAACTGAGATCCATAACCATGGTGATTGTATAGGACCAGATAAGGGGGTAATTGATGATAATATTGGGATAAATTTCTAAAATTCTCGAGTAAAACTTTTCTAAGGAGTACCAACAACATATGTTTTTATTAAGAAAGAAGAACAAGAAATCCGCGGATGACGACGACGGAAAAAGCCGCAAGCGCCGACTATAGTCACACCAGGTGACCTCTGCTAAAGCAGGTGCGACAAAAACCGCTGGGTGGGGTTTATGGTCTATTCAACGGCAAGTGAACTATTTATTGGACGGGAATGCAGTTGATGGTAAAGACTATACCTTAAATCCTGTAGATGTTAACTTGGATTTCAGGTCTGTAAAATCCTGTGAAAAAAATAATGTGATTTGTTTTAATAATACATGTATATATTAAACATGCTGTAGGGATTTCTCAAATGTTGCACATTTTCTGTACTACCTTGAAAAGCAATAACCCATTGTCACACTGGTTAGGCAAAACGTGTGGATTAATGCTCGTACGTATGGATCA
>JBEVXV010000238.1:0-6536 GCA_040505915.1 Sedimenticola sp.
TGGAGGTTGTAATGTGAAGAGTGCGTTCGTTGTTGTGTGAAGTAAATTGTCGAAGAACATCTTTATTAAACCAAGTTATATAATAAAACCACGCTACAGTGGCGGCAGCGGTGGGATCAACTCGTGCCAGTGTTTGTTCGCCCCAAAATCATCATCAGACCATATTTGATAATAATTTCCATGTCAGTTCGCCCCAAGTGTGTTCGCCCCTGTAAACATTTATCTTTACATATTTTCGTGTAACGTTCATGTCAGTACCAAGGGCAGTGTTAGTAGGAGATTCGCGGTTGTGGGGTTTTGACCGTTATGAACGTTCACCGGGTGAAAACTTTAACTTAAAATTTGTAATACACAGGGGGGCGAAGGTGAACGATCTTGTTTCACCAACATTAGACTTATTACGGAGCAGAAACTATAAACAGTGTGATATTTTAGCAGTGAAAATTGCAGCAGGAATTAACGATTTAATTAAATCGGTGCGGCATGATGGGGGTAGGCAATTAACGCTGTCTGGGGTTACCGAGAAAAAAGTTTTTGAAAAACTGCAAAATTTCAAATCAGAAATAAAGAGTGTATGCCCAAACGCGCTAGTCGGTTTCGCCACCATACCATCTCTCTCATTCAAGGACAACAACCGGCATAAGCGAGACAATGGGGAGCTAGTAGAGTCATTATTTACAGAAGCGGAAATTGAAGAACAGCAGCGTAAAATAAACGCGGACATTTGCGATATTAACAAGCGGATCAAATTAGAAAATTCAACAAGACAGCAAAATCACGAAAGAGGGTGCTTAACTGTTTCTTTGCACAGCGAAATCGAAAAAAAATCACGTAGACGAAACAGAGGGGGGAAGTTGAGGGAAGTGACACAATACAAATTTGCAAAGTTGTACGACGGACTACACGGCAAGTCAGACTTGAAACATAAGTGGTATAATAGTTTGTTAAAAGCCATCGCACAGGAAATTAAATATACGATACGTGATAGAGCGTCAAATATAATAGTGAGGGTGTAGTACAGGGAGAGACGGAAACCAACTTGATGTAAGTTTTGTGGTATTGAGCAACTGTATACATTCTTTTTTTTCCGTGTAACCCCATTTACTGTGTATATACATTTTTCTAAATATTTGTTTTTGCGCGACCTTATTGTATACCACATATTCACAATGGATGACGAATCAGCACCACCAAAGTTGTCAAGGCCTATTGTCATGCCAGATGCATTTCTGGGGGGTGAAGAAGAAGAATGGGATGCATGGCTCACAAACTTTGAAACATGCGCGGACATTAATGGATGGAATGATAGCATTAAGTGTAAATTTTTGAGTGTACGGGTAAAAGGGGTGGCTCAGAAGGTATATTTTGATCTTAGCGCAGACGTCAAATGTGATTGGTCGTTCCTGATTGAAACATTGGGAAGCCGTTTCCGCAGTGTAAAGCAGGAGGACTTGTCCAAATCCAAATTTCTTGTCCGTGTTAAAGGGCCAAGTGAAACACTCCTAGAATTTGGAAATTCAATTAGGCATCTTTCCAGACAGGCATACCCCAATATGGAGTCAGAGATTCGGGATGAGCTGGCTAGAGACCAATTTCTTCGCGGCTTAGGCAATCGTAAATTAATGATGGACCTTCGCCGTGATTTACCAGGAAGCCTGGACGACGCCATTAGGATTGCAATCGAGTGGGATACAATTGACCGCGATGTGAATAGCAGTACCACATCTACGATTGCCAGTGGGGGAGCGACATGTTGTAGCCACCCGGCAAATGTGGTAGCGGAAGCTTCAGGGTCAAGGGAAATGCTAGATTTGATGAAGGAGCTGACATTGGTGTTAAAAGAGGAGAGAATGTCGAGAGGGGTGCAACGGAATGTGGGGGAACATAATAGGGGCAGGAACGTGGGCCGTGGTCGGGGCATAGAACGTGGCCGGGGCCGAGGCGATAGCCAACGGGACAGGAGGGGAGATGGGAAGTGTTGGGAATGTGGACGTACTGGCCATTTTAGTAGGGACTGTCCGAATTGTGAATGCTGGAATTGTGGTCAGCGCGGACATCGACAGGCGGACTGTGAGGCTCGAACGGCGCAGGGAAACTAGATGGAGCTGGGGTTATGGGCCAAACACCAGCTGCAAGAAATCAAGGTCCAAACGAGAAGTCAGACAAATATAACTCATTTCAGACAAACGGTATGGACACCTGTTCTGCGATGGGTTCATCCATATATTGTGATGGGTTGATAGAAGGGTGGCCGGTGAAGATGTTGGTAGATACCGGCTCAGTTGTAACTCTGGTACATTTCGACCTATTCCAGCAATGTACCGAGCGTGTTCATAACGTGGAACCGTTTCAGGAGACTATTGTCTCAGCTAATGGACAGCCGTTGCAAATTCATGGTCAAGCCACAATGGGCATCGAGGTGGGTGGTAAGATTTTTAAACATACGGTAATTGTATGTAAGGACTTAGCACATTGGTGCCTGTTGGGCACGGATTTTATGAGAGATCACGGGGTAATGATTGACTTTCAAAAGCAACACATGATCATCGAATCCACAACAGCTAAGCTCCAAATAGGCACTGGCGCAGCCTCAGTATGTCGTGTGTCCGTTAGGGAAACAGTGGTGGTGCCGGGCGGCCATGAAATGATAATACCGGGCAAGATTAAATCAAAGGAACGAGGTGTACGTAGTCGTGAAATGTCTGGTATATTTGAACCCTTGAAAAAGTTTGTCGATCGTCAGGGAGTGTTACTAGCACATGCAGTAGTAAAGTCCAGGAAAGACGAGGTTCCAATAAGACTGATGAATTTATCTGATAAGGATATCGTGATATACAAGAACACAAATGTTGGATCACTGCTGGCAACGGAGCCAGAAGGATTGTCCGGAAGCAAGGCCGGAACACATGGTATCAGAGTCTGTCCGATAGCACACCAGGACAAGGTGGGAGCAGCATGTAGCAGCTCCCCCGATAGGGTGGCTAGGGACACCGAGATGCTTGACCTGAAGACTGAGTGTGATTTGGGGAATTCCAACCTACAACCAGATCAACAATCAAAACTGGAAGGCTTGATTAGGGAATATGCGGATACCTTTTCTCGGGGACCCAATGACTTGGGTAGAACCGACAAGATCCATCATCAGATTCGTACGGGTGATGCCACACCCATTAAGCAAACAACGAGGAGGGTGCCGATACACAAACGTGATGAGGTGAGGCGACTCGTCGGGGAGATGAGTGACCAGGGGATAATCAGACCATCTAGCAGTCCATGGGGATCACCCATTGTCTTGGCCCAGAAAAAAGATGGATCCACTAGGTTTTGCATTGACTTTCGAAAAGTCAATGAGGTGACGAAATCTGATGCATATCCTATCCCCAGGATTGATGAAACACTCGAATCTTTAGCCGGGTCAAAGTATTTCTCTACATTGGATCTGGCCAGTGGTTACTGGCAGGTGGAGTTGGATCCAAAGGACAGAGAAAAGTCTGCATTTGTGACACCCTACGGATTGTACGAATTTAACGTAATGCCTTTCGGCCTCTCGGGGGCCCCGGGTACCTTCCAGAGGCTAATGGAGGCCGTCCTAGCTGGCTTACAGTACGAGGTATGTCTGGTTTATCTGGATGACGTCATTGTATTCAGTGCAAATTTTGATGATCATTTGACCAGACTGAGGCTAGTGTTCGACAAGTTCCGTGAAGCCAATCTAAAAATGCGCGCAAGAAAATGTCGGTTTGTTAGAGACAGGGTCACATGTCTGGGTCATGTGGTGTCAGCAGAGGGCATTGCTACTGATACGAGTAAAACATCAGCGGTGGCCAATTGGCCT
The DNA here is from genome assembly GCA_040505915.1 of Sedimenticola sp. Taxonomy (GTDB): domain Bacteria; phylum Pseudomonadota; class Gammaproteobacteria; order Chromatiales; family Chromatiaceae; genus Vondammii. The sequence goes on from JBEVXV010000238.1 coordinate 3,836, forward strand.
CAGCCTAGAAATGTATCGGAGGTGCGTCAGTTCTTGGGTTTGGCGTCATATTATAGGAAATTTGTGAGGAATTTTGCGGAAATAGCAGCCCCGCTCCATAAGCTGTTGTTGAAGAGTGAGCCTTTCGTGTGGAGTGAATCATGTAGAACAGCATTCAGTTCATTAAAAGAGAAACTGACCACCGCACCCATATTAGCATATCCGGACATATCAGCAGAATTTATACTGGACACCGACGCCAGTAATGAATCGATAGGCGCAGTTTTGTCTCAAGTACAAGACGGGATGGAGCGGGTGGTCAGCTATGGCAGTAGGAGTCTGACCAAGGCGGAGAGAAATTATGCGGTCACACGGAAGGAGCTGTTAGCTATCGTTTATTTTGTAAAGCAGTTTAGGCCATATCTACTTGGGAGGCAATTCCGGGTAAGGACAGACCATGGTGCCTTGTCGTGGTTAAGAAGTTTCAAGGACCCTGATGGGCAAATAGCTAGATGGCAATCTTTGCTCGCGGAGTATGATTTCGTAATCATACACAGAGCAGGCAAATCGCACACCAATGCAGACGCATTGTCAAGGATACCTGAAAACCAGGGGGAGGAATCGGCTGCCCATATCACAGCGGCAGTTGCAGAATGTACACCGAACTGGATGGAGTCGCTAACCTTGCGTCAAGTACAGACTGAACAGCTTAAAGACCCCGCGATTACCAGCATAACCAATGGCATAGCTGATCAACCGGTGGGGAACGAGTCTGAAACGGGAGTGACATGGTACCTTAAGGAGGGGGTACTTTATCATGTGATGGGGACGTGTCAACAATTAGTTATCCCTCGCACCTTAGTTCCGAAAGTGTTGAGCTCAATTCATAAAGATGCATCCGGTGGGCACCTCGGGGTAACCAAATGTGCCACTAAAATATCAGATCGATTCTACTGGGCAGGATGGAGAAATGATGTAGAACAATATTGCCGACAGTGCCTGGAATGCGCCAGGAAGAAGGACCCAGTAATCCCCGCCCGGGCACCGTTAATGTCAACGCAAGCGACTGAACCACTTCAAACGGTTGCGATGGATATTTTGGGACCATTGCCCGAATCGCATCTAGGGAATAAGTACATTTTAGTGATATCAGACCTTTTCACGAAATGGACAGAGGCATACCCGTTGAGAAATCACAGAGCTAGGACAGTCGCGGAAGTAGTTGTGAATGAATTTATCTGTCGTTTTGGAGCACCCGTCAACATCCTGACAGACCAGGGTAGAGATTTTGAATCGAAGCTATTTAAGGAAATGTGCGATATTTTGGGAGTAGAAAAGATACGTACAACACCATATCACCCCCAATGTGACGGACAGGTCGAGAGATTCAATAGAACGCTTCTGCAGATGTTGAGCAAGTACGTAAATGAAAGTCAAGACGACTGGGACATACATATCCCTCATGTTATGCTGGCGTATCGGTCAAGCCAGAATGAATCCACAAAATACAGCCCGGCATTTTTAATGTTTGGTCATGAATTGAGAATACCAGTTGACATAATGTTTGGATCCCCACCACGGCCGGAAGAAGGGGAAAGGGAAAATCCGACTCGTGTTAAGCAGAATTTGCAAGATGCATATAAACTGGTACGAGAAAATCTGCAAATGGCCCACCAAAGGCAGAAGGACAGGTATGACCAAAAGATGTCTGGAAAGTCGTATGAAGTGGGTGACCACGTTTGGTTGCATGAGCCGGCAGTAAAAGTGGGTCGAACGCGAAAATTGCATTCACCATGGTGCGGACCATTTGTGGTTTTAAAGAGGATAACTGAGGTGGTGTATCGTATTAAAAGGTTAGGGAAGCCAACCAAGAAAGTAGTACATTTCAACCGGTTGAAACCATATGTTGGTCAAGTTGAGAGAGTTGCACTTGGACCTGCAAGTGAGACAGCACATGCTCCAAAGAGGCAGCGGAAACACCAAGCAGGTAGCAGAGAAATGGTTGTCGGATTAAGCAACAATAACCTGCATGACGTCACTTATGACTTTGACATTGACGAGGAGGGCGAGCAGCATGCGGCAGCTCCCGAATGGCAGTTAGGGAATCGTGAAAATAATCGGACGGTTATTGGTGAGCAGCATGTCGCAGCTCCCGATAACCCGCGAAGTGGTGAATCAGATAGGGATATTGGAGAGCGGCACGTTGCAGCTCCTGGTAACATCACAAATGAACGCCCGGCGAGTCGTAGGTGTGTCGGAGAGCAGCAGGTAGCAGCTCCCGATAACGTATTAAGGAACCGCCGGGAAAATCGTACAGGTATTGGAGAGCGGCAGGTAGCAGCTCCCGATAGCCTCGTAATGGATGAACGGGAGACAAGTAACGAGCCACTTCGTGTCGCTGCCCGGGGTGGCATGGCGAACCGTCAGAGGGATGAAGGGCAATTGAAAGAGTGCAAGGCTGATGTTCAGCGCACTAGGACGATGGGCGACCATGAGACGTATTCACGACGGCGAGAACCCGATCAACAACTGAATCGGAACAATCCACCTGCGGGGGCTGAAAGTGGAGATGAAGGACGGCCTCAGCGAAGGATTAGACAGCCTTATTGGATGACTGATTATGTTATGGACGATGCTGTTGACGAGGGGGATGGGTAGATTTTGGGGTTTAATTTCACATGTATTATAATGTCGTGTTTAGTATTGGGGTGCGTGTGTGTGT
>JBEVXV010000239.1:0-16862 GCA_040505915.1 Sedimenticola sp.
CCAGCGTCCCGGATCAAATCCAGCGATCAACCGCTATCAACCCACTCTCGCCCAAATAGTTCTTCGCACTGGAATATCGCCAATGCTCCGGCATTTCAACATAACCACGTTTGACCGGATTATTGTGAATATACTCCAACTTCTCCCGCATCATCTTCTCGCTAAAAACCAACTCCGCGTGTGAACCCTCCTGCCATAGCTGGTATTGCCGGTCATGTTTGTGTGCCTTGCATGCAAAGCGCAGCCGTTCCAGCAGCCGGTTAACGTGGTTTGCCTCCAGATAGTTAAGTAACTGTCTCGCAGTAAACGACTTAAAACTGCTGACGCATTTATCCAACCGAGGTGCCTGGGCAACAAAGTGAAGATGGTTTTCAAGAATCACGTAGCCGTAGAGTTTGAATCCTTCATGTTGCTGTAGATGTCGCCAACTATCGAGAATAATCTCAACGCTATCCGGGCGCGTGAAAAGCGGCAACCACTCCTGCACCGTACAGGTGAGAAAGTGCGGCTTGTCAGCCTCGGTGATCACATAGCGACTTCGTCCCATCGTTTATTGCCTGTAGTTACGCGACGCTGGAGCGTCTACGGATGCATTCCCACGCTGGAGCGTGGGAACGATGCGTCGAAGACCGAAGTGCCGATAGGCGGGTTCTTCAGTCACTCGTCATCCATGGCTAAGCCCTTCAGCAGATACTTCTGCAAGGTGGATGTGGCCCACTGCCTGAATTGCGTTCCTCGCGAAGAGCGCACCCGGTAGCCCACCGCAAGAATTCAATCGTCCCCACGCTGGAGCGTGGGAACGATGCAACCCCTAAAATCAATCAACATCACGATACCCAGCGGGGTATCACGTAGCGGCCCCATGGATTACTGATGGTCTAAGCAGTTTGGATAGCTAATATTTAACACCTTCCCCCGCCCTGTTCGCGGCGGGTTGGCACCATTCAGCAGCACGCGTGTGCTATCGGTCACCCCAGCCCCCTTCGCGCAGCCCCTCCCCCTTGCCGGGGGAGCCTACCGCTCAGAGAGCAGTAGTTTAATCGCCAGCCCGGCAAATATACCGGCACTCAGCTTGTTAAGTATTTCGCCACTGCGCCCACTGCGTAGCCGCCCACCTATGCGACCGGCAAGCAGGCTGATAGTAATAAATACCAACAGCGCCGAGAGCATAAAAATCAGCCCGAGTATAGCGACCTGCAGAGTGACATGGCCCGCTGCTGGGTGGGTAAACTGAGGTAAAAAGGCAAGGAAGAAGAGTGAGACCTTGGGGTTCATCACATTCATAACCACACCACGGAAATAGAGCTTTTTGAGGCTCTCGTGACGCCCTTCCTCTTCGATGGCGGTGGCCGGTGAGCGAAGCATTTTCCACGCCAACCAGCCGAGATAGAGTGCGCCACACAATTTGAGCAGCGAAAACGCCAAGGCAGACTCCTGGATGAATACCGCCACCCCCAGGGCGACTGCCAGGGTGTGGAAAAAGAGGCCGCTACAGAGCCCCAGCGTGGTAATGATACCCGCCAGAGAACCTCTGGCGATAGAGATGGTGAGAACAAAGATATTATCCGGCCCCGGCGAGAGTGCCAACAGTACCGAAGTGGTAATGAACAACAGAAGTGTGGTGGTTTCAAACATTATGGCTTCTCATTTACCCCTGAACCTGAAATTATTAATCAGCTGAAGAATACCCAGACCGGGTTGAACTATCATCAATTTCGAAATATCAATGCAATCTGATATGTAACTATTCAGCTGGTACGCGGGGCCGGTGATGATTGCCATGATGAATCTGGTAATCTAGTTCCTGTATAAGCTGCTGTTTTACCTGACCGCAAAAGAGGCACTGCGGTGAAGAGTCGAGTAGAATACGGTGCCTTACAGCATCGGTGAGTAAGAGTATAGCCTCTTGCGACCGCCTTATTGAGTGATAAAGAGCACCATGACACACATCATTGATGGAAAATCTATTGCCGCAGACCTCCGCAAAACGATTACCGGAGCGGTCGCCCAGATGCTCCAGGAGCATGAAATTCAACCCGGTCTCGCCGTTGTTCTGGTAGGAGAGGATCCTGCCAGTCAGGTCTACGTCAATATGAAAGCAAAACAGACCAAAGAGTGCGGCATGGTCTCGTTTCAACACAAACTGGCGGTAGATACCCCCCAGGAGGAGCTGCTTGAACTGATTAATAAGCTCAACCAGGATCCGGCTGTCAACGGCATACTGGTCCAACTGCCACTGCCCCCTCAGATTGATGAAGATATTATCATCAGCAGCATTATCCCAGAGAAGGATGTTGACGGATTCCATCCCATCAACGTCGGTCGTGTCGCCACCACTGGAGACGGCATGGTGCCCTGCACACCTCTTGGCTGCATCACCATGCTAAAAAGCCACCTGGGTGATCTCAGCGGCAAACGGGCCATAGTAATCGGCCGTTCCAATATCGTTGGTAAACCGATGGCCAGCCTGCTATTGAAAGAGAGCTGCACTGTCACTATCGCCCACTCCCGCACTCAGGATCTGCCGGGTGAGTGCCTTAGGGCCGATATTGTTGTTGCCGCCGTTGGCCGTCCTGAGATGGTCAAGGGCGACTGGATCAAAGAGGGCGCGACTGTGGTCGATGTCGGCATCAACCGCATCGATGCTGGTGAAGGCAAGAGCCGACTGGTGGGTGATGTGGAGTTTGAGTCAGCCAGCCAAAAAGCGGGGGCCATCACCCCGGTTCCTGGTGGCGTCGGCCCCATGACCATCGCTTGCCTGCTGCTTAACACCTATACCGCCACCCTGAAGCAGAATGGCCTGCCGGTGAATGATCTGGTGTAGTGTCAAACGGAATAAACGATAGATGAAAAAGCGCAGCGCGCCACGGTACTCCGAGCTTTTTCTGTGAAGAAAGACAAAAAAACACCCGCTACTGCGGGTGTTTTTTATGTAACCTGATTAACTACAGGTTACTTCTTTTTTGATTTACTGGACTTCTTCTTTGCCTTTTTCTTCTTTGCCGCTTTATCTTTTGCTTTCTTCGCTTGTAACTATTCAGCTGGGTTTGGGGTCGGTTTCGATTGTCCACATTCATGTGGGCGATCGAAACCGACCCCTGGTAAAAAGAGACTCGTAACAGGGGCTACTGAATAGTTACTTATAAATTTTAATATTCATCCACAAGGTGATTCCACTCAGCGCTTTCCATCCACTGAACAGGGCTGGAGAGGAAGCTGATAATCCCTTCCAACACCTGATAATGGGCTCCCTCTTCACCTGCGATTTTCAGCAACATCTCTTTTAGTGCGGGCTCATCCGTCTCTTCCGCCTTTTGTTGATAAAACGCCTGACTCTTCTTTTCATGGAGCTGGGCGGCGCGGTAGAGGCCTATCTCATCTTCATCGGCGACACTACTCTCATCTGGGCTCATTTTGGAGAAAATAGCCTTAATATTGGGCAGCATTGCCGCATCAATCTCAGGTACATCGGTGTTTTCTCTAAAGGCCTTGAATACGTTGAAGTGCTCAGCTTCTGAATCAGCCAGCTCCGTTAGAATTTTTTTCATTCCCGGACTCTCTGTACATTCTGCCAATTTACGGTAATGAGCCTCACCCTCTTTCTCAACCTGCATCGCATATTTAAGAATATCCATTAAACATCCTCCAGAATCTCATGCTTAATTAAAATTATCACCAGGGGGCGGAGTCGATTGCACCAAGGTTTGGTGGAAAAATGCACCTTTTTACGATGCAATCGACTCCGACCCCAAACCCAGCTGAATAGTTACAAACAGTTAAATGTTTTTTTATGCCGTGCCATACATGAAAGATATAGCTCATTATGGGTGAAAGGAACAGGAATATTCCCCTCCTATTAACCATACAATTAGGTCTCAACCGCGTTAGAAACAGCGAGCCAACGCTTTGGATGGGGTGTTTTTGTGTACCCAGCGGTAGCTCTCATCTGTTGCTTCCAGGAGCTTGTTAAAAACCTGGGTAAGGAGCTTCTGATCACCTCTGATACGGGTACCGTTGTGGAACAAAAGCGCGGGGTGGAATGGGTCGCTGGCCCCCTCCCCCTCTTTTAGACCATCAGCCTTGAGGGCAACCTGATCGGGGCTGATTGATGCCATGGAACCCAACGAGGGGCTGATTTCAAATTCAACATGATCATAGGCCTGATAGGCTAGCTCTGAGCAGACAATCTTGTCCTTGGTGAAAGCATCGAAGGCAAAATCGTAGCGTTTTCCCAGCTGTTGGAAGCTGTTGAGCAGTACCCGACGAATCTCAGCCTGAGTATGGCAACCGCTACGATTGGGATTATTGCTCTCACTCTCCATAGCGCAGCGCTGTGGGCGTATCACCCCCATGTCATCGATATCCATAAAGTGTTCCAGCGTATGAAACTCAACCCCTGTTCTAAGGGCCTCGACGATACGGGCACCCGCCTCTACCGACTGCTGAAATGTGGGAGATTCTGGATAGTTGTAAAAATTCACAGCCTCCCGGTGCAGTGCTGGCAGCTGCTCCCAAATGCCGTAGGCCTGTAGCTCCCCCTTGGTGCCGGTCCAGATCGCCATATGACCGTAGTGACCAGGAATATACTTATCGGTGGAGCGAAACGGTGTCTTTTCCAAAAGGATGTCGCCCGCCTTCAGTTCTGCGGCCAATGAATCCAACGCCTCCTCCTTGCCGTGGTAGGTGCTATACATTACCCCTTTGCGGCACTGCCCCTGCCCTGCCAGATTACCAAAAATCTGGCTCACGTCATGGGCGCGATTTCGCCACCATGACTTGAAGCCATCAACCCGCTGGTTCCACCAGAGTGACAGACCATTACGCTGCACCAGCTTTTCTGGGGATGCTTTGGCATAGCGGTAGGCGATGGAGCTGCGTATTACTTTGTCCAGGTTGCGCTCCATCGTCCGCTCTTCTCGACCAAGGTCAGCTGCTTGCTTGAGACCCTTTGATGCCTCGGCGATGGCATCATAGTAGCTAACGGCCTGGGCCAGGTGGCGCAGCAGACCACCACTCTCAACCCGCGCCCAAAGTGAGATCAGCTCCCGCTTTACATCTTCATGTCGACCATCCATATAGCGTATCGATTTTCGCATCTCCTCATCGAACAGATACTTGCTCAGCACCGCTTCATAATTGTCGAACATGACCACTGCCGATGCCAGCATGATTTTAAAATTGAAGATAAAAATCCGACCCTGCCGATCCTGGGGGTTAAGCACGACTCTGCTCTGGGTTATGTGGGTGGGCTGCTCCTGGGTAATGACGACTTCCGTCTTCTGCCACACCTCTGCAATTTGGTCCAAGGTATGAACCCGCTCAGAGAAACCGGTGAAGAGATTGGATGAGAGCAGACCAAGGAGTGGTCGCCTGATCTCCCGTATATAGATGACAGCACCCTCCAGCATCTCACTCTGCAGGCGATTGCGCATATTGGTTGGAATAGCTCCGTTAGCGCCGGCACAGACCATAGTCTCTTCCAGGAGGTTCTGTCGCTGAATCCAGCGCTGTTTTTCCAGGCAATCGGTACGATTCCTCTCCTCTTTGTCACCTCGCTCGTTGATGATCTCGCTGTAGTTCTTCTCAGCTTCGTGGCGAAAGCGATCAGCACGCTCCTTGATCAGCAGAAATCCGTAGCCTTTGGCTTTTACCTTGTCTTCGAGCTGATCATCCGTGAGCTGAAGGGGTGAATCTGCCCATGAAGTCAGTGCTATCAACAACATCAGGCAGATGAACCGGGATTTTTTAACAATCACAATCAGAACAGCCCCTCCACATAGCCCTCGTCGTTGATAAATATCTGCTCCGCCGTCGGCTTACGCGGCAAGCCAGGCATGGTCATCACATCACCGCACACCACCACCAGGAAACCGGCACCGGCGGCGAGGCGCAGCTCCCTGATCGGCACCACATGGTTGGATGGTGCCCCTTTGAGCTGGGGATCGGTGGAGAACGAGAGCGGTGTCTTGGCGATACATACCGGCAGGTGTCCATACCCCTCATCCTGATAATGGGCAAACTGATCACGCACCTTCTTGTCGGCAATGATTCCCTGGGCACCGTACATCTCCTGGGCGACTGTTCTAACCTTATCCCATAGCCGCATCTCATCATCGTAGAGGAGACGGAAGTTGGCAGGCTCGGTATCAATTATACGCACTACCGTTTCCGCCAGCGCTATTGCCCCCTCCCCACCCATTGCCCAGTGGTCGCAGATGACCGCTTCAACTCCAATTTCAGCACACAACTGCCGTAGCAGATCAATCTCGGCATCGGTATCGGCTGTGAAGCGATTTATTCCGACAACGACTGGCAGACCAAACTTGCGTATATTTTCAACATGGCGGGCAATATTGGCAAAACCCTTATTCAAGGTCGCCAGATCCTCACGGGCAAGGCACTCTGTATTACAGCCACCATGCATCTTCAGTGCGCGAATGGTGCCGTTGATAACCACGGCATCGGGTGTTAGCCCCGACTTACGCATCTTGATATTGAAGAATTTTTCAGCCCCAAGGTCTGCACCAAACCCCGCCTCGGTGACAACATAGTCAGCCAGTTTCAGTGCCGTCGAAGTGGCCAGTACAGAGTTACAGCCATGAGCAATATTGGCAAAAGGGCCGCCGTGGACAAATGCCGGCGTCCCCTCTATGGTCTGCACAAGATTGGGCTGAATGGCATCCTTCAACAGCACGGTCATGGCACCCTGGGCATTGATATCACGGGCATAGACCGGCGTCAGATCACGGCGATAGCCAATGATGATGTTGCCGAGGCGCTGCTGCAGATCGCTGAGGCTGGTTGCCAGACAGAAGATTGCCATCACCTCGGAGGCAACTGTGATATCGAACCCATCGGAACGGGGGAAACCGTTGGTGATGGCTCCCAGACCGTTGGTGATCTCACGCAGGGCACGGTCGTTCATATCCACCACCCGCCGCCAGGTGATACGCCGCATATCGAGACGCTGCTTGTTCTCCCAATAGATATGGTTATCCACCATCGCCGAGAGCAGGTTATGGGCCGAGCTGATGGCGTGAAAGTCACCGGTAAAGTGAAGGTTTATCTCCTCCATCGGCAATACCTGAGAGTAACCACCTCCAGCCGCGCCGCCCTTGATGCCAAAACAGGGTCCGAGGGAGGGTTCACGCAGACAGATCGCACTCTTCTTGCCGATACGGCGCAATCCATCCCCCAACCCGACTGAGGTGGTGGTCTTGCCCTCACCCGCCCGGGTTGGGTTGATACCCGCCACCAGAATCAGCTTACCGTCTGGGCGATCCTTAAGAGAGTTTATATACTCCATGGAGACCTTGGCTTTGTGGTGACCAAAGGGCAGTAGATCACGCTCATCGATACCCAGTTGTGCCCCAATCTCTTTGATCGGGCGCATTGCCGATTCACGGGCAATCTGAATATCACTCTTTGGATCACTGTGTTGGGATTGTGGCATCTCTCACCTGTTTCTAAATTATTAGGCTGACTTCATATCTGATATGAGTTGAATTCTTCTTAGTGGCTTTGACTGCACCCTACAAACGGCACCCACTATAAGACAACCTCCAGCTGCTTGAATAGGGTTTTGTGTACCTATATCTGACATTGAATATTAGTGTATTAAAATATTAGCAATCACATACTTACCAATAAATCTATGTGATTTGAAGAATTCCAGCCCTTTATTAATTGATCTGGATCAGCTAAATAATGGTTTTCCATAACATCGGTAGCGACATGCCTCAACTGGGGTATTGACCCTGCATAAAACTGAATGGAATACTCCGCCCTCTTTTTGATAATTATATTTTTTGCACTTGAACTCGTTTCAAAGTGGTGTGAGTGATTACACCTCAGAGGCGGGGCTGTGCTATCGACATTTGCGAGGATTAAAGCATGCCGAGTATTGCGCCCAGGTTATTGGCCTGGCTCAGCCTGAGCATACTGCTGCTCATCTGTACCCTGCCCGCTCAGAGTACAGAGGGTAGCCCCATTATGCTGCTGGGTGAGACCATCCCCGAAGGATTTGACCCTGAGACGGGTAAACGCATCATTTCCAATGAACGCTGCCTCACCTGTCACGGTGATGAGAAAGAGCAGACGGATCTGCGTGATGATGGCAGCGAGGTCAAGATCTTTGTCCATAGCAAGCAAATCAAGACGAGCGTGCACGGTGAGCAGCGCTGCAACAGCTGTCATGCCACTATTGATCGTGTACCACACCGCGAGGCTCCCGAGGTCATCGTCGGTTGTATCGACTGTCACAGGAAGACCTGGGACGAATATAAAGATGATCCAGACGGTAAGCATGAGCGGCTCAAGGTAGTCAATGAGCAGATCGACAACTTCATGCACTCCATTCATGCTCAGCCGAGCAAGGTCGATCAATCTAGCACCAATGCCACCTGTTACGACTGCCACGATGCCCATAATATCGGTGAAATCGGCAGTATTCAGCGCGCCGAGAAGCGACTGAAAAACCCCGAGGTGTGCGGGCGCTGCCATGAGGAGGCGCTGGCCGAGTATCGTACCTCCGATCACGGCAAGGCGGTGTTAGAGAAGGGTGACAGCAAGTCGGCGGTATGCTCTGACTGCCATACTACCCATGACATCAGTTCACCCGAGGGCGACGATGCCAAGCGGGCGATCACCAAGGGTTGCGGCAACTGTCACGAGGATGCCAGGCGTACCTACTTTGACTCCTATCACGGCCAGGTACACCGCCTCGGTTATACCAATACCGCCAAGTGTCATGACTGTCACGGTGGTCACGATGTCAAGAGTGAGGATGACCCGACTTCGAGTATCCATGTCAACAATCGCTTGGAGAATTGCCAGAATTGCCACACTGATGCCAACGAGAATTTCCTGACCTTTTGGCCCCACAGCGATGCCAACGACAGAGAAAATTACCCAGGCCTATGGGCTGCCAAGCTCTTTATGCAGATGCTGATTTTCGCCGTAATGGCCTTCTTCTGGGTCCATGTATTGCTGTGGCTCTACCGCGAGGTGGTAGACCGTTTCCAGGGCAAGGGCTTCATTGAAAACCTGGACAACCCCAATACCGTCTACTTCCGCCGATTCCCGGCTACCTGGCGCTGGATCCATGGTCTGTTTGCCATCTCCACAATGACCCTGATCCTGACCGGCACCACCCTGCTGTTCTCCCATGCCGATTGGGCCAAGGCCGTGGTAGTGTTCCTCGGCGGTGTCGAAATGGAGGGCATCATTCACCGCACCGCAGCCGTAATTTGGCTAACCATCTTCTTGGTTCACTTGGTCATTGCAATCGCCAACATCTGGCGCAAGCGTAAAACCTTTGAGTGGTTTGGCAGCACCTCCATGTTGCCCAACTGGAAGGACCTGGACGATCTGCGAGGTATGTTCAGGTGGTTCTTCGGTAAAGGCCCGCGTCCCCAGTTCTACCATTGGACCTACTGGCAGAAATTTGACTACTGGGCACCGTTCTGGGGTGCAGGAGTTATCGGCACCTCTGGCATTCTACTGTTCATGCCAGAAGCAACCGCCACCCTCCTGCCGGGATGGATGTTCAACATCGCCACGCTGATCCATGCCGAGGAGGCGCTGCTAGCAGCCATCTTCCTCAACTCGGTGCACTTCTTTAACGTACACTTCCGGCCCGAGCGTTTCCCGATGAGCACCACCATCTTCACTGGTGCGATTCCCATCGAGGAGTTCAAGCACGACCACCGTATTGAATACGAGCGGCTCGTCGCTGTCGATAAGCTGGACGATTATCTGATCAAGCGCCCATCGCGCCGTGCTGAACTGGCTGCCTCCTTTATCACCAGCGTGCTGATCATGGCTGGCCTGGCCCTGCTCACCCTGGTGCTGGTCGGTCTGATGACCACACCGAACTGATAGGAGCAGAAAACATGCAGAGAGACGACACTATGAATAAGAAAGTTTTCAGCCTTCTACTGGCCATACCGGCACTACTGCTTCCGGCAACCGTCATGGCGGAACCGTCGGGACAGGCGCTGGCGTTCACCTGTGCTGGCTGCCATGGCACCGATGGCTCCAGCGTGGGCCCAACCAGCCCCTCCATTGCAGAGATGGACCCTGAGGTGTTCATCGACGCGATGCAGGCCTACAAGCGTGATAAGCGCAACTCCACCATCATGAACCGTATCGCCAAGGGCTACAGTGATCAGCAGATCAAGGGTATGGCCTGGTTTTTTGCCAAGCAGAAGATGAAGCCTGCAGCTCAGGCCTTCAATCCCAAGCTGGCTGAGGTGGGTGCCAAGTTACACAAGAAATATTGTGAGAAATGCCACGAAGAGGGTGGGCGTCCGAGTGATGCAGGCACCCTGGCCGGGCAGTGGTTACCCTACCTGCACTACACCATGGAGGACTTCATGAAGGGGCGGCGCGACTACCCCCGTAAGATGCAGCGCAAGGTCGATGGAGCCATCCAGGCCGAGGGCGATCAAGCCGTCCAGGCCCTGCTCCACTACTACGCCAGCCAGCACTGAACCCCGTATTGAGGAAGTCGATAATGAGTAAGATCAATCGAAGAAGTTTTATCCGTATGGCCACTGGCGCCACCCTAGCCGGCGGGGCTTTGAGCTTTCCCGGCCTGCTGCTGGCGGCTAGCCCCAAGGTAGTGGTGGTCGGCGGCGGCGTCGGTGGCTGCACCACTGCCAAATACTTGCGCAAGCTTGATCCGCGCATCGAGGTGACTCTGATTGAGCCCAAGATGGCCTACACCTCCTGCTTTCTGAGTAACGAGGTGCTGAGTGGTGATCGTACCCTGGCGTCCATCACCTTCGATTACGAGGGGCTCAAGCGCCACGGCGTTAAGATGGTTGCCGACCGGGTAAGTGCTATAGATCCGGCTCAAAAACAGGTCGTCACCGAGGGTGGCGATAAATTTGGCTATGATGCCTGTGTGGTCTCCCCTGGAGTGGACTTTAAATGGGAGGTCATAGAGGGCTATGATGCCGCAGTTGCTGAGGAGGTTCCTCACGCCTGGTTCGCCGGCCCCCAGACCTCACTCCTGCGCCGTCAGATTGAGTCCATGCCTGAAGGTGGCACAGTGGCTATCGTCGCCCCACCCAACCCCTTTAAGTGTCCCCCAGGACCCTATGAACGGGCGGCGCAAATTGCCATGTACTGCAAGCACTACAAACCCAAGGCGAAGATCCTGATCCTCGACCCCAAAGATAGGTTCTCCAAGCAGGGGTTATTCAAACAGGGCTGGTCCCAGCTCTACGGCTACGGCACCGACAACAGCATGATTGAGTGGGTTGGAGCCGCTGGCGGCGGGCGGATTGAGTCGTTCGATCCTGCCAGCCGCACCCTGGCGGGGGAGGTAGAGGACTTTCAGGCGGATGTGATCAACATCATCCCGGCCCAGAAAGCAGGCAGGGTAGCCTTCGCCTCAGATCTGGTGGAGGGCGACTGGTGCCCGGTCAACAAGATGACCTTCGAATCGACACGTCACCCCCATATCTATGTGCTGGGAGATGCCTCCAGTGCCGCCAAGATGCCAAAATCTGCCTATGCAGCCAACTCTCAGGCCAAGGTAGCGGCGGCGGCGATTGCAGCGCGCTTTAATGGCGAAGATCCCGGTGATCCCACCTTCGTTAACACCTGCTACTCCATCCTGGGTGAAGAGCACGGCATCTCAGTAGCGGCGGTCTACTCTCTGGACAAGGAGAGCAACACCATCGTACCGATCAAAGGTTCGGGTGGTCTCTCACCCATGAACGCCTCACCGGAGCAGCGCAAGCGCGAGGTGAGTTACGCCCACAGCTGGTTCCGGAACGTGATCTACGACATGATGGGATGATTCGGGGCTACCCGCACCACTAGGAGCCTGTCCGAGAATAGGACAGACTCCTAGGGCGAAGCGATCTCCTGAACATGGGGGGTTGCTACGCTCTCCTTTCCTTACGGTGAGCTGGTAGCCGGCTAATCTGTCATGAGTATCACTGCTGTCCCGTTAACTCCCTCTCCCCTTTGGGGAGAGGGTTGGGGTGAGGGGGATCTATAGATAACTCGTTGATTTAATTCACCCTCACCCTGGCCCTCTCCCTCATAGGGAGAGGGCATGTTCTATTGCAGTATGTCATGTTGCTGTTGATATATGCGCCCTAAAAAACACCTCCACACAAGGAGTTACTGCAACATACTACAAAGTTAACGGGACAGCAGTGAATGAGTATGCAAAATCTGCAGGTCATTTTGGGATCTGTAGGGTACCTCTTGTGCTGCGTACCCCTGTCAGCGGGGTATAGAGGTGTCCTGCCCCATGCTCTTGGTGTCTGCCAGTGTGTTCGGTGTGTTCACCGCATTACTACCGCCAGAGTTTTGTTTGTCAGGGCGTGAATTCCCCTTCTTGCGGCAGGGAAATTGATTGACTTTGTGGGTTGAAATTCCTATTATTTGGCTATGCTAGAAAGAGGCCAAATGGATCAACTCCAACGGCTGTTCGAGGAGTTTACTGAACTTGAGCTTGCCATATTGATTGGTAGCCGCGCCACAGGCAAATACCACCCCGGCAGTGACTGGGATTTCGCCATCCAGTGGCAACGTACCGATAAGCCATGGGGTTGGCTGGGGGATACAGAAAATCTGCGCAACCGACTTGCCAGGCTGTTGGGTGTTGAAGATGATGCCATCGATCTGGTCGATCTGCCTACCGCTCGCCTCGCGATACGCGATGTTACGGTGAACGAAGGTATCCCGCTTAAGGGGGATAACACACTGGCATGGCGGCACTTCCTCCAGCGCACTTGGCGTGACATGGAAGATTTTAAGTGGGATGAGATCTATGGAACTCGACGCGTATCAGTCTGAAACCGCCGTCATTGCACGCAAACAGGAGCTGCTGCTGGATGCGGTGCAGGAGCGCCTGCTATCTGGTGAGATGCTCAGCGAGCTGGAACAGAACGGCGTTTTGCATTCGCTGCAAATCCTGATCGAGAACAGTATCGGCAAAGCCAAGCAGATGCTGAAGATCCGCAACGAGCCAGTACCCACCTCGGCTTACGATGCGTTCACGCTACTGATACAGCAGAAGCTGATACCATCTGCGGATCTTTCGATGTGGCAAGCTGCCGTAGGTCTGCGTAACCGCATTGTCCATGACTATATGAATCTCGACATTGAGGTCGTCCTGAGACTCGTCATCAACCGTCAATACCAACCCATTGCCGCTTTCCTTCTCTCACCACTCTGATTCGTCGCAATCAACGCCTGTTCACTGCGTTTTATCTCTCCCACCTTAGAGCCGGGTATCCACTACCGTGTCCCGATTGAGGGAGACGCCGCTGATGTCAGCTCGGGGCGATTTAGTGGTCGCTTCAGGATAGGCTTGGTGGGCACAAACAGCGTGCCCACCCTACTCCTCTAATGGATTGTGGTGATGGAAACCTGCCAGGGATGATCAGGACAGGGATGATCAGAGGGATGATCAGGACACCCATCATCTTGGGTGAACCAGTTGGTGGGTGTCCCCGATGTTCCCGATGTTCGCCCGATGTTAATTCCCAATATCCCCTACGCATGGGATCGTGAGATGAAATCGATTCAGAACACCGGGTTGGAAAAAAACTGATCTTGCCGCCGTAATGGGGGGGATACCTGTAAGTTCTATGGCATCGAGCAGATCAGTTCCTGCTGAAATCTCATAATCAGTGACTATGCTTAAGGGATATATGAATGGCTGCCCGTCCGGAAACCGGAAAGAGGTTCACAGAGGGTAAGTTGTTCGGTGCAGTGCTGAATTTACATAAGGAGCAGGGTGATGAGTGTTCGATGGGTATTGGCAGTTACATTGACCGTGCTGCAGTCACCGGCACTGGCCGTTGAGTGCGAAGCGTATGCTGGCAAGTTGGAGGCCTGCGCACCCTATGAGTGCAACTTCATCCACCCCTTTAGCGGCAAGCCCATGGTGAAAAAGATTATCGGTTTGCAGTCTGACGGCAACTGCTTGACCCGTGAACAGATGCCGGGAAAAATGACCATGGAGTGCCGGTTTGATGAGCCCTATCGTAAGATGGTAGCCGGCTTTGTTCGCCAGAACCAGGCTGCAAAAGAGGTCACAACCAGGGCAAAAATCGGTGGAGGTGGAGGTGGAGGTGAGAGTGAATTGACCACTCGTATTGACGGCAGACAGGTAAAAAACCCCCTACAGGAAGCGATGAAGAAGGGTTACTGCCAAGTAGTGATGCCTGAAGCAGTGGCGAAGCCGAAGCGCTAAGCCCCTGCACCAGTCGAGCGTATACGCAGTCAGCCAAAAAAACTGGTACGGAGAGCAGCACCGCCCAAGCGCGTTGCGCCCTCCGTTCAACCACCTGTGGCTCCGGGACCGGATCTCGCGGTGGCGGGAGTAAAGCTCGATGCACGCTGCCGCCCGGTAGTGACCCTGGAAAATCATGGTAACCGTGGGTTGCCCGCCGCAGCCTATGAGCGAAGCAACAGTGCTGGGATACAGCTCTACAAAAACGGCAAACCCTGGCAGGGTGTCGCTCTGTTTGGGTTTAACCGCACCAAGGCTTTGCTGAAGCCGGGTGGCTGTGCCGTTTTTACCCTTTTTCAACCGCTGCCGATTGATATACCAACCAGAATCAGGATCGTCGCCGACAGTCGAAATCAGATCAATGAAGCGGCAAAAAAGAACAATACGCTGGAGGTGAGGTTGCGCTGTTCCGAGGCTGAGTAGTGCCTGCCAGGTGATATAAAAAGCAGTATGTACGACTGCATGGATGCGGGAGGTAGAGCGACGTAGGAAACCAAAGTCGAGAGGTCGCAGAGTACAGTCTTTATGAATATGTATTAGTTCAGCCCCGAGCAGACAGTCAGTGTCAGATCAATGGGTCCGCTTTGCGACCGAAGCAGACTTTTCAGCGGCTAATGGCAAGTAACTAGCATTACCGAGAAATTAGCACAAAATCGACTATATTCACTCATACCTATCACAACAGTAGAGTAGCGCACATGGATCTTAGGGACGTGCAAAATCGCGATCGTAGAGAAAAACACGCCGAAGGGATGATCGGTTTCGTCGATGAGATTGCATTTCCCACCACGATGGCGGCACTTGTCGCTGGTACGGTTTTCCTGCTCCTCACCATGACTCATGCATATCAGGATTTGGATGAATTCGTCACCGATGAGGTATTAGAAACCAGATCTTTGCTAGAGCACTTGGTCGCTTCAGAAGCCAAAATGCTCACATCTGCGATACACACAATCGAAATGTTCGACCAGTTGGTGGAACCTTTCCTATCAGGTGATCGCTCTCGGCTCTACGACACTGCCGAGGGGCTATACCGCACATTACGTCAGCAGCATCAGGTTACTCACTTCTATTTTCACAACCTGGATCAAACCAATTATCTCAGGGTACATAGTCCCTCAAGGCATGGCGACCTGATTGAACGCTATACCATGAAGACCACCGCAGCAACTAAGGCAACCTCGACCGGTCTTGAGCTTGGCCCCTTGGGAACTTTTACCCTTCGGGTGGTTAAACCCTGGATTCATGAAAGCAACATCATTGGCTATCTAGAACTCGGCCTGGAGATTGACCACCTGTTTACCCAGTTGCATGACATGACTGGGATAAACGTTGCAGTTCAGTTTAACAAAGAGTTTTTAAACAAGCGCCAGTGGAACGAAAGCCTTAAATTCTTGGGGCAAGGGGAGGCATGGGGCAGATATCCAGAGCACCTGCTTCTAGATAGTCATGGTGAAATAAAAGAAGAGTGGTTAAAGGCATCGGGCATGCCACAATACAACTATTACTCAACGTTAACAGAGGACAAGGTTGCACAATCATTTCCACTAGTCGATGCATACGGTCGGAAGATCGGGCGAGTGATAATGGGCATAGATACAGCGATCCTGAGAGGTGAAACTCTATTCATGGTTACCCTGGGTATACTGACCATATTTTCCGGTCTACTCATGGTGGTATTCATCTCGTATCGGGCTGCCAGAAAAGTGGAAATCAGGCTAAATGAGGAACAGGTTGAAAGAAAATTTTTCCAGGAAAGATCGAGAAAGGATGGGCTTACAGAACTCCTCAATCAGCAAGAGTTCTACCAAGTGCTTGAGAGGGAACTCAGAGAGTCAAAGAACAGGAAAACCAGTCTGTCTTTGCTCATGATGGATGTCGATCACTTTAAGCTGGTCAATGACCAACATGGACATCGAGTCGGTGATTGCGTTCTAAGATCCTTGGCCCAAATAGCCGTGGGCCTAAAACGAGGAAATGACTATCTAGCTAGATACGGTGGCGAGGAATTTACCGTCATTCTTGGTGATACCAACAAAGAGCAGGCGTGCGAAATCGCTGAACGAATCCGAGAGGCCGTTTCCAAACACAATCATCAATGCGACTCCCTGTCATTCAATGTGACTGTAAGTTTGGGGGTTGCCACCTTCCCCGATGATGCGCAATCAGTAGAGGGGTTGGTCGAGGCTTCAGATACTGCAATGTATCAAGCCAAAAGAAAGGGAAGGAATCGTGTTGAAGTCTTCACCGGGCTTCTTCGGAAAGGCACGGTTGTGCATGCTGAAAAAAACTTTCAGTGATGATCACCTGGTACCAACCGACGGGGCGAAATTAGCGAAATTAGGGTCAGTTAAATTAGTGAAATTTTACTCTGCCCCTAATTTCTCGATCTTCCGCTTTTGGCCGATAGCGATAGTTTTAAGAGATTTTTCTGATGTCTGCTTCTGCCACTTAGCTGCCCTCAGGCAGGACGTAGCCTGGGTTGAGCTTGCGAAACCCGGGATTACTATTCACCCAATCCGCCACCGGCAAGACCCTCTCCATCAGCCCAATCCAATGGATACTCTTTTCGACTTACAAAACGATGAAAGCTTGA
>JBEVXV010000240.1:0-3524 GCA_040505915.1 Sedimenticola sp.
CCCCCTGCCACCATCGGGGGGGGGGGGATTTCCGGTTACACCGGTATAATAACTTGTGAATATGTTAGACACATCAGATTTACATTGATCTGGTAAAATTCCAGCTATCGAACCAGTGCCCAGAACCCTGCCCAGCCAGTTTCCAGTGCGACTGTGTTGTCAAAGACATCTACACCACAATCAAGGGCTGTCGGCTTAGCATTCCCAGATATGTCAGAATTGTCCAGCCTCAGTGGAGAGAGGTAAGTTTTTACATTTGACTTTGCCTGTCATCACGTGCATTGCTCCTCTCATTCGCGAAACAGACTCCGACAAATGTCACAGTAAATGACACAAACGCCACCTAGCTTAAGTGCTACTCAACTTACATATAATTTATAATAAACACACGTTTCCAACCCTACAGTTGTATCAGTATGGGAATACCGGTAAGTCATGTAAATGGTATTCAGATGACACATGTTCATGTATTTTATAATATACAGAAAACTTTTTGAAATGCAGGAATAAGTTTATGTATCAGATTTGCAATACTTGAAGTTGAATGCCTTCACTGGGGAATGGGGTGATAAGAAGTATCTGCTTTATTGTATCCCAATTATTGGGTGTTATAGGTGATTGGGTGTATGTATATTGATTGACATAATTATATACTCAGTCAAAATGAGACATGTTCTTATTTGGCATTTCCAAAAACCAGCTTGTAAATTTTTATCCCTTTTCAATATTTATTACAATTTTACTTTTCAGCGAGATGATGTCGGGTGTTGAAGTATTATCCGAGGAATCTAATGGATACATGTATGTATGATCACAATTTGTTTGTACTTCCTGTGCTTGGAACATTTGCTGCTTTGTACATGACGTAATTGCATACCAGTTAACTAGCAACAATTATAATTTTACTTCAGTGAGTGAGTGAGTGAGTGAATAGGGTTTAACGTCCGCTTCAGTGAATAACCATTTACAACCCTGTGTGACGCCGGACTAAAATAGTCCATACTGTAATCAGCTTCTTATAATAGTCTTAAAGAGACAACTAAAATTGGGTTGGTAGACAAATTGGTAGAGCTTAGCCATATAATGTATATTAAAGTTTATCAGCCCAGCCATGCTGATGTGCAATACATGAGGAAATTGAAACCCCATTTTTTAAATTTGTTCCATAAATAAATTTTACACAGATACCAAGTTGTTTTTCTGCTAGAAAAGAAGTTACAATGCAATATTATAACAAATGTGCAGATACTGGGGATCAAATCCACAACCTAGATACATGCATCATCCCCATGGCTGCATATTTGTTTTGCCTTAGTGGCTAGTAGTGACATTTAAATTATTTTGACTTCTATCATCGATGCCCTCTGTGGTGTGGGGAGGATCAGCAGCGATGTTGCATCTGACTTCTAGGACAGAATAAACCACAGTATCCCCTGCTTCTTGTAAAAGGGGATGGAGAGCTTAGTGATTTGCTGTGGTAAGGGCACCTGGCACCAATTCAAGATTTCATATATTCAGAGCTGGATTATGACTTCTCTACCAAATGCAGGTGTATTACTGGCTCTCAGTGACTAAAGTTGCTAGTTCATGAGTCGTAATAGTAGCCTTGTTAACTGCACAAATGAGACCAATCACTGCAAGTCATGATGCAGAGGTCGTCTTCGGTATGTGAGATCCTTAGGGAAATAGAAAAGTTGTTATCCAAAGACCACGCTCTATCTTAAAATTCCAAGATGGCCGCCCGTCACCATCTTTGATTATGTCAGAATCATAGTACAGGAACCGTTTGTCGTATAAACCATTATAACCATGATTTATAATTGAAAACTAAGATAAAAAAAATATATGACATAAGTGGGGAACGAACACATGGTACATGTACTTTAAGGCTTAGATACGGTAAAATGCTAATTATGTGCGCTAACCCCTCGGCCTTTCAGACACTATCAGATTTAGAATACAAAGTTCCATTATCGTGATATATGATAAGATACTGTACATTTTGGCATTGTATTTAATGCTTTAAATATGAAAACTAGTACATGTAGGCGCTCGGTAGAACGCATACCTCCGGCAGTTGACGCAGTCATTCTGATGTATCTCCTAATGGTTAAAAAACTAACTTCAAAATGATTCGGGATAGACGAAAACTTCACGATCGTCCGAAAATATAACATATTCTCGTAATGGCACGTGCTGAGTCAAACATTAAAGTTACTTCTAAGTCCGTTCATGAGGATTTGGGACATATTGTGGAGAGACCGACAGAAACGAGCGAAAACGTAGCTTCCTTTGGCGGAGGTAAAAAAAAGAAAAAAGAAAGAAAGACGAAACAAGAAACTTTATGTGAACCACACGTCTCTCGGACGAACAGACGGAAAGACAGACATACGGTTCAAATGGCAACCACTGTACTGTACCGAACTTTCAGGGAGGAAAATTAAATGAATAACCCGTCAACAATGTTCATAGATAATTACGTTGTGGCCAAATCAAATTATTTGTAGTTTCTCATCCGCCAAATGGCAACAAATGGAGCAGTGATACAATATTAATTATTATATGACTAAGTATATTAATCACTCCCATTGTTCGAAAAATGGTCACGTGATTAAGTACAATAGGCATGTTTACCTCTAAGGCTCTTTGTTTTACAAGAATAAGCACTCTCGGACCTGTATCGCCTCCGAGACGTGTCCGAGATCGCTTATTCTTATAAACAATTATGTTATTGACCGCACAATCCTATCAATCAAATGCGTTGTTGCACCCAACAATCGGTTCCACATAAACATGGCCGAACCATACCCTGCTGTCTAACTTGTCACCAGCATAACATATTTGCGACAGTAAATCAAAAGGAATTGGAGTGTTTACTGAAAGAAAACAAGCGATTTAGCAGCAATCAAATCAGAGGGATGAATGTAATAAAAATCATTGTCTTTTGAGACGGTGAACACGAGATTCACGGACCTGACAACAGTTCTGCAAATATAACTTTTGTCCGGTACGTAAATCTCGTGTTCACCTCCTCTAAAGACAATACTTGTGTAGTATTCTATGTCTCTGAATGGAGCATGTCAATTTTAAATGTTAGCTGAACGAACGAACCTGTTATTGTCATCCGCATATCAGCCGAAATATTCATAACAAAGTTATTGGTTATAATGTGAGAATGGACTTGACCGTCTTATGTAGCTAGAAAGGGGTAAATGAATAAATATTTTTTATCACGAAAATATATGATTTTTACTCCAACCCAAAGATAGAAATTATTTATTAAGCGTTTTGGGAGAACACTAAAAACTCTCATTGATTGAATAAACGATCCCTACAATTTTTTAAATCAAATGTATTTATATAGGGTTGAAAGGGTTAAACATGCATGGCGTTAGTGCTTTAACACCTTCAACACCAAGTAACTTAATGGGCTTTTCCATGCCAATGTTTCCTGCTATTTCATTGGTCCATTCAAATTTTCAGGCTAACCCATTCTTCAGAAAGGGTATGTTTTTCAAATTTGA
>JBEVXV010000241.1:0-12032 GCA_040505915.1 Sedimenticola sp.
AGCCATACTTACCATTTTTTTTTTACATTTTTTTTTTTTCTTTTTCTTTCTATACCGGTATTATTTGACTCGCCTGACTTCCAATATTACATAGATCTATTTTATTTGCTAGTACTTGGTACGCTTCTACCATTAGTGTGTTCCGACTGTTCTGTTGGTCGGTGAAATTATCGCTAGCTGTTGACGGTTCAGTCTGAACACTCAAAATGGGTGAAGCGGCTAAACTGTTTTCGCTGGCAGCACCTGCTCCTAGATTTGAAGGAAGCCAGGGGGATGACTTTGATACTTGGCGCGAGCGATTTGAGGCGTGGTGCAGAGTACACGCGCCTGATGAGAAAGACAAACTGTTGTTTCTGCCAACAGTTCTGGGGAATGCAGCATTTGCAATATATAGAGAATTAGACACAGATACTAAGGAGAACGACTATGCTGCCGTAATGGCAGCATTCACCAGCGCATATTCTTCGCCGGCACTGGTAGAAGCATTTCGTAGCGAAATGTCTGTAAGGGATCGCAAAGAGGGCGAAAATCTTGCAGTGTATGCCGGGGAGTTGAAGAGGTTGGCGCGTCGGGCTTACCCCAAATATGGGGGTTGTCAGGAAGCCTTAGATGATGTCGTTCTAACAAGGTTTTTGGCGGGAACTGGTGATATTGGCAAGAAAGTGAGAAATAAGTATCCCAGAAGCATGGAGGATGCATTAGAAGCAGCCTCACGCTTAGAATGCCGATTAGAAGTTGAGAAAAAGGAGAGAGAGAAGAGAGGTGTGTCTGTAAATGAAGTGACGCATGCAGAAGGGCATGGTGAGATTGAGGAATTAAAAAATCAGATAGACGAATTGAAGGAATGTGTCGCCAGCATGTCAGTGCAGACCACTAGACAAAGTAGGGGGCGTGGGGGCAATTGTTACAATTGCGGAATTTTTGGACATTTTGCTAGAGATTGTCTGAAAGGTAGTGAGCAGTATCGGGGTGGTTGGCGTGGATCTGGCGGCCGTGGTTATGGCGGCCGTGGCTATGGTGGCCGTGGTTATGGCGGCCGTGGTGATGGCGGCCGTGGTGATGGCGGCCGTGGATATGGTGGCCGGGGGTATGGCGGCCGTGGTTATGGGGGTCGTGGTTCGGGAAGGGGAGGAAACCAATCCCCTCAGCAGGATTTAAACTGCTAGAGGCTGATACTGCGCCCCATGTATCAGCCGTAGGTTCCCCAGGGGCTACAGGGGCATCAAATATTTGTCAAATCATTATTGAGGGATGTGAAGCAAAAGCGCTTATAGACACAGGTGCTGGAATTAGCCTAATTAGTGATAGATTTCGCCAAAAATCACCAATTTTGAAGCGTAAAAAATTGGATACTGACATTGAAATAGCGGCCTCGTCTGTCAATAATGAGCCAGTCAAACTAAAGGGTAAACTAAACCTAAATGTTCAAATTGGATCAATTGAAACTAGATACACATTCTATGTGACTGATCAGATGTCTAATCCTGTCATTCTTGGATGGAATTTTTTA
Source organism: Sedimenticola sp. (assembly GCA_040505915.1). Taxonomy (GTDB): domain Bacteria; phylum Pseudomonadota; class Gammaproteobacteria; order Chromatiales; family Chromatiaceae; genus Vondammii. The sequence continues at coordinate 1,511 of JBEVXV010000241.1, forward strand.
CAAGATCAGGGGCTCAAAATTGATGGAAAGAATGGTGTTTTGGAGAGTGGATCAGTGAAGATACCATTGTTGCCGGCATGGCGTGCATTTCCGCGGGTTTGTACAGCACTTGCAAAACAAACAATGACAGTGCCAGCTCGAACAGAAATTTCTGTCAGTGCCAAATTGGAAGCAGAGAAGGCGTACGACTTAGTTCCTGATGGGTTTACTGGTGTACTGGAACCAGATGAAATATATCGACAGGACAATGGACTGCTAATTGCTCGCACAGCCGGAACAGTACAGAGTGGGTTAACATTGGTTCGCATTGTCAACGTCACAGAGGCAGCACTAGAGTTGCAACAGGATACACCGCTTGGGTTGTTTTATGCAGCTATGGATCAGGATGTGAAGGTTTCCAGAGTAGGTGTATACGAACTGATAGATATTGACAAACACAAGCAAGCTGTTCAACCTGAGAAGCTGGACAACGTTAGAAAGCTGGACATAGACTTGTCAAATTCAATGTTAGACAAAAGCCAAAAAGTAAGCGCACAACATTTAATCACAAAGTATCAAGATGTGTTCTCAACGGGAGCTGCTGATGTTGGCCACTGTAATGTCACGAAACACACCATCGATACTGGAGAGACGAAGCCTATAAAGCAACCATTCAGACGGATACCACCAAACCTGAGACAAGAAGTAGAGAGCCAGACGGAAGAAATGCTGAACAGTAAAGTCATTGAAGAGAGCAAAAGTCCGTGGAGCTCACCAGTAGTGCTAGTGCGCAAGAAGGATGGCAGCCTTAGGTTTTGTGTGGATTATCGCAGGCTCAATGCTGTGACACATAAAGATGCCCATCCGCTACCTAGAGTTGACGATTGTCTTGACGCGCTTTGTGGTGCTAATGTGTTTAGCACACTTGATTGTGCAACCGGGTACTGGCAGGTGGAGATGAGCGAGGAAGACCGAGAGAAGACAGCTTTCTCAACGGGCAGCAATTTCTTCCAGTTCCGCGTCATGCCATTCGGATTAACCAATGCTCCTGCCACGTTCCAACGTCTAATGGATCTGGTATTGTGTGGATTACATTGGAAAGCATGTCTTGTATATCTGGACGATATCATTCTCTTCACCAGAACAGTTGAGGAACACCTTACACTGTTAGAAGAAGTCTTCCTCCGTTTACGGAATGCAGGATTGAAGTTGAAGATGGCCAAGTGTCAGTTCTTCCAGAACAAGGTTGTCTTCCTTGGGCATGAGGTTTCGCAGAATGGCACAGCTCCAGACAGCCGGAATGTAGAAAAGGTGAAAAATTTTCCTGTTCCATTGTCAGTAAAGGAGGTGAAAAGTTTCTTGTCGTTGGCCTCATATTATCGACGCTTTGTGCCAGACTTTTCTAACATAGCAGAGCCGTTGCTGGAACTAACAAGAAAAGAGGTGGAATTTGTATGGACAACACAGTGTGACCAGTCATTTCGAACTCTGCGTCAAGCGCTGGTGCAGTATCCGATCTTGTCGTTCCCAGATTTTAAGGAGCCGTTTATACTGACCACAGATGCTTCAAACACGTCAGTGGGAGCGGTGTTATCACAGGTGCAGAATGGGACTGAGAGAGCTATCGCATACGCAAGTGCTACACTGTCTAGTTCGGCCAGAAACTGGTGCACATTCGACAAAGAGTTCTGGGGAATAGTTTGGGGAATTCGCCACTTTCGTCCGTACTTGTGTGGCAAGAGGTTCCAAGTATTCACAGACCATAAGCCGTTATTGAATATTCAATCCATTAAGCATGAAAATGATCCCACAGGTCGGAGAACTCGTTGGTCAATCGAATTGTCAAGTTATGACTTTGAGGTCATCTACAAACGGGGGGAGGAGAATGGTAATGCTGATTGCTTATCTAGGATCCCAGTTTCAACGGCGGATGTTAAAAAGGTCAGCCATCCAGAAAGTGGACAAACTCCAGACACTGAAACGGAAAATACTCAGCTTCATAATATAGCATGTGAACAGGATAAGGAGCCCGTTCTTCATCTTATTAAGCAACTAATTAGAAACAAGTCGCTGAAAGGTACTACCGTCGTACAGCAGTCAGCTGAATTCAGATGCCTGAGTCGCCAGAGAGAAAAGCTCCACTTGCGAAATGACATACTTTGCCGAACACATATAGATGTTAACAAAAGCAAGGTGCAACAAGTAGTTTTACCAAGAAAATTCATGCCAGAGCTACTGAAAGAGCTACACAGTTGTAGCATAGGTGGTCATCTAGGTGCAGAGAAGACATTGCAGAAGGCTCAGTTGAAGTACTATTGGTATGGAATGCAGTCTGATGTCAAGCGGTGGTGCATGAGCTGTCAGGATTGTGCCTCATCAAAGACTACCCCACCAATGGCACGGGCTCCCCTAGTACAGGATCAAGTAAAGTACCCATTCGAGAGAATAGCTATGGACATAGTTGGACCACTTACATCAACACAAAATGAGAACCGTTACATTCTAGTAGTGTCTGACTACTTTACTAAATGGCCGGAGGCGTTCGCTCTAAGAGATCACAAGGCTGCTACAGTGGCAAAAGTTCTCGTGGATGAAGTTTTCTGTCGCTATGGGGTCCCAGCTCAGCTTCATGCTGACCAGGGTAGAGATTTTGAATCTAAACTCATTCAAGAGATTTGCAAGTTGATGGAGATAGAAAAAACCAGAACAACGGCATACCACCCACAATCGGATGGATTAGTGGAGCGGCTAAATCGTACTCTTGTGCAAATGCTTAGGACTGTGGGAGCCGAGAATCAGAAGGATTGGGATGAGAAGCTGCCAAAGATACTATTGGCATACAGATCCAGTGTGCACAGTACTACAAAATTTACTCCACATTTCCTGATGTTCGGCAGAGAGGTACATCTCCCCATTGACATCATGTTCGGAGGCACTGAGGAAAGGTTTCAGTCGGAGAATCAGTACGCCAAGAAGACCCAAGAAGTATTGGAGCAGGCATTTGAAACAGTTCACACCAATATTAAGCAGGCTCAGCAGTCACAGAAACGGTACTACGACAGCAAAGTCAGAGGAGTGCCGTTGATAGTTGGAGACCAAGTCATGCTGTATCTACCAGCCCACAAGAAAGGTCTTTCAAAGAAGCTGCATAAGTGTTGGGATGGACCATGGACTGTAAAGAAGAAAATCACAGAAGTACTTTATCGCATCCACAAGCCTGGAACACGCAGAAAGCAGGTGGTTCATTTCAACAGATTGAGAAAGTATGAGAAATGGGAACCACATGATGACACAGTCACACAGGAGACCATTACTAAAAAGTCAGAAGTTCGCCCCACCACTAATGAACCTCAAACTGATCACATTGTACAGCCTGGTACCATCCCCCATTCTATTCTGATTGAGCAACGTAATATACCAGCTGACAATATCCCTCCAGATTTAGGCGAACATTCTGACAATGAGGATCAGAATCCAATAATAGTTGATGCCCCTGGGCCAGTCGCTCAACCTGAGGCTATTGAGCCAGAATTGGGACCTGGGGTTGATGCATGGGAACCGCAGAGAACTCGTGTCGGGAGAGCAATCAACAAGCCTCCGCGATACGAGGATTTTGTCATGTAACAAATTACATGACTATGTAAATATGTAAATACAGTTTCAACTGTCACGTCTGACAGTTTCTTTTATATTGTGTTTTTTTTTGTTTTTGTTTATTTTTTCCTTAGGCTAATAACTACATGTAGGTATATACATGTACTCATACATTGCCTCGCTGTAAATATGTATGTAAACCGTGTTTCAAGTGCGTGTTAATCTAATAATCATATTCATGAAAATATATAGGCACTTATTCAAATGACTATAAATAAACATGCATTTTATGTTAATTTCTGTATTTTGATTATATCTTGTAATGTTAGGTACACGTAATTACTACGAGAGAAATACAACTTTTTTTTTTATATATAAATCATTTAGAGGGGGGAAGGTAGGGACTGTGAACATTTTTTTTTAAGGGGGGGAGGAATGTAGGATGTTGTTGGATCATACAAGATAAGGACAAGTCACTAGGTCCCTTTCTTAAGCACAGCCATGCAGCTTGTAACAAGCCGGTGTCCACCCCCGCCAGTGCGGAGAGTTTGCGACCGTGCGAATAGACACAGGAAGTGCCGATCAAGAAGTGCCCGGATGACACGTGTGTTGATGGCTGGTTATTCAAAGTTGATGAGCTGATCAGTGGCGACTTAATTCGTTACCTAGGGTGTGCGTTGGTAAGTTACATTGGCGGCAGCGCTGGGCTTGATCAAAGGGACGTGATCTGTGTTTAGACTTGTCTTTGTCTTCCCCAAATTAATGCGGTGTGGTGAAACAGTCGCTTACCGTTGACATTTGTTTTGTGTGATACAACAACAACAGATTGCATCATAATTTTCTAACAGACAAACATGTCGATGTGTTATGTTGAGAAATATTTTTTGCTGTGATTCTAGAGGAAACAATTTCGACAAATACGAACAACCAGATATTAAGATAGAATATATAATTGTAAGGGGTGCAACTGTCTCCAGCCTTCAGAGAGAAACGCTTCATTATTTGCACAAATATACTGATCATGAAGAAAAACTTAATATAAAAGTTTGTGTTGGAATAAATGATTTGTTGCGAAAAGTAAACGGTGTAACTACTGTTTCTGATATTGGAGTTGAATCGTTGTTTCACAAATTAAAACAGTTTAAATCGGTTGTACAGAGTGAGCGTCCAAATGCATTGTTTGGTTTTGTGACTATACCGCACTGTTCGTTAGCTGATTACGGTGAGTTTTGCGCGCAGAAAAAGAATAAAACCAAAAGTAACCCACCAGCAAACGTGTCACAAAATGACTTGGTAGCCACGCAGAGTGTATTGAATCAAAAAGTGAATGACATTAATCGTATGCTGATCACTGAAAATTTTAGTGCAACAAAAATTGGTATTCGTCCCCTGACTGTACAATTTCACAAAGAAATTCTGCATTTACATACTAAGCGCGCTGGGAAAAAGAAGAAGAATAAGACTGTACACTCGTATCATTTTTCAAGGTTATACGATGGCCTTCACGCAAAGTCCCATATAAAACGTAAATGGTTTCGTTCTTTAGTTCAGATTTTTAAAAGAGAATCAAACGCGTTACTTCCTACTCCAAATTGTGATTATATTAGTGAATCGGAAGATAATTTCTCGGATGTTATCTCAGATACGGACTCGGAGCCGACGTACACATGCTGGAAAAGACAGAAATATCAGTAATGTGTAAGTGACATTTTTGGTGTGTTTTTTTAGCTCACCTGAGCAAGGAGCCATACATACCATTTTTTTTTTACAGTGTTTTTTTTCTTTTCTTTCTATACCGGTATTATTTGACTCGCCTGACTTCCAATATTACATAGATCTATTTTATTTGCTAGTACTTGGTACGCTTCTACCATTAGTGTGTTCCGACTGTTCTGTTGGTCGGTGAAATTATCGCTAGCTGTTGACGGTTCAGTCTGAACACTCAAAATGGGTGAAGCGGCTAAACTGTTTTCGCTGGCAGCACCTGCTCCTAGATTTGAAGGAAGCCAGGGGGATGACTTTGATACTTGGCGCGAGCGATTTGAGGCGTGGTGCAGAGTACACGCGCCTGATGAGAAAGACAAACTGTTGTTTCTGCCAACAGTTCTGGGGAATGCAGCATTTGCAATATATAGAGAATTAGACACAGATACTAAGGAGAACGACTATGCTGCCGTAATGGCAGCATTCACCAGCGCATATTCTTCGCCGGCACTGGTAGAAGCATTTCGTAGCGAAATGTCTGTAAGGGATCGCAAAGAGGGCGAAAATCTTGCAGTGTATGCCGGGGAGTTGAAGAGGTTGGCGCGTCGGGCTTACCCCAAATATGGGGGTTGTCAGGAAGCCTTAGATGATGTCGTTCTAACAAGGTTTTTGGCGGGAACTGGTGATATTGGCAAGAAAGTGAGAAATAAGTATCCCAGAAGCATGGAGGATGCATTAGAAGCAGCCTCACGCTTAGAATGCCGATTAGAAGTTGAGAAAAAGGAGAGAGAGAAGAGAGGTGTGTCTGTAAATGAAGTGACGCATGCAGAAGGGCATGGTGAGATTGAGGAATTAAAAAATCAGATAGACGAATTGAAGGAATGTGTCGCCAGCATGTCAGTGCAGACCACTAGACAAAGTAGGGGGCGTGGGGGCAATTGTTACAATTGCGGAATTTTTGGACATTTTGCTAGAGATTGTCTGAAAGGTAGTGAGCAGTATCGGGGTGGTTGGCGTGGATCTGGCGGCCGTGGTTATGGCGGCCGTGGCTATGGTGGCCGTGGTTATGGCGGCCGTGGTGATGGCGGCCGTGGTGATGGCGGCCGTGGATATGGTGGCCGGGGGTATGGCGGCCGTGGTTATGGGGGTCGTGGTTCGGGAAGGGGAGGAAACCAATCCCCTCAGCAGGATTTAAACTGCTAGAGGCTGATACTGCGCCCCATGTATCAGCCGTAGGTTCCCCAGGGGCTACAGGGGCATCAAATATTTGTCAAATCATTATTGAGGGATGTGAAGCAAAAGCGCTTATAGACACAGGTGCTGGAATTAGCCTAATTAGTGATAGATTTCGCCAAAAATCACCAATTTTGAAGCGTAAAAAATTGGATACTGACATTGAAATAGCGGCCTCGTCTGTCAATAATGAGCCAGTCAAACTAAAGGGTAAACTAAACCTAAATGTTCAAATTGGATCAATTGAAACTAGATACACATTCTATGTGACTGATCAGATGTCTAATCCTGTCATTCTTGGATGGAATTTTTTACAAGATCAGGGGCTCAAAATTGATGGAAAGAATGGTGTTTTGGAGAGTGGATCAGTGAAGATACCATTGTTGCCGGCATGGCGTGCATTTCCGCGGGTTTGTACAGCACTTGCAAAACAAACAATGACAGTGCCAGCTCGAACAGAAATTTCTGTCAGTGCCAAATTGGAAGCAGAGAAGGCGTACGACTTAGTTCCTGATGGGTTTACTGGTGTACTGGAACCAGATGAAATATATCGACAGGACAATGGACTGCTAATTGCTCGCACAGCCGGAACAGTACAGAGTGGGTTAACATTGGTTCGCATTGTCAACGTCACAGAGGCAGCACTAGAGTTGCAACAGGATACACCGCTTGGGTTGTTTTATGCAGCTATGGATCAGGATGTGAAGGTTTCCAGAGTAGGTGTATACGAACTGATAGATATTGACAAACACAAGCAAGCTGTTCAACCTGAGAAGCTGGACAACGTTAGAAAGCTGGACATAGACTTGTCAAATTCAATGTTAGACAAAAGCCAAAAAGTAAGCGCACAACATTTAATCACAAAGTATCAAGATGTGTTCTCAACGGGAGCTGCTGATGTTGGCCACTGTAATGTCACGAAACACACCATCGATACTGGAGAGACGAAGCCTATAAAGCAACCATTCAGACGGATACCACCAAACCTGAGACAAGAAGTAGAGAGCCAGACGGAAGAAATGCTGAACAGTAAAGTCATTGAAGAGAGCAAAAGTCCGTGGAGCTCACCAGTAGTGCTAGTGCGCAAGAAGGATGGCAGCCTTAGGTTTTGTGTGGATTATCGCAGGCTCAATGCTGTGACACATAAAGATGCCCATCCGCTACCTAGAGTTGACGATTGTCTTGACGCGCTTTGTGGTGCTAATGTGTTTAGCACACTTGATTGTGCAACCGGGTACTGGCAGGTGGAGATGAGCGAGGAAGACCGAGAGAAGACAGCTTTCTCAACGGGCAGCAATTTCTTCCAGTTCCGCGTCATGCCATTCGGATTAACCAATGCTCCTGCCACGTTCCAACGTCTAATGGATCTGGTATTGTGTGGATTACATTGGAAAGCATGTCTTGTATATCTGGACGATATCATTCTCTTCACCAGAACAGTTGAGGAACACCTTACACTGTTAGAAGAAGTCTTCCTCCGTTTACGGAATGCAGGATTGAAGTTGAAGATGGCCAAGTGTCAGTTCTTCCAGAACAAGGTTGTCTTCCTTGGGCATGAGGTTTCGCAGAATGGCACAGCTCCAGACAGCCGGAATGTAGAAAAGGTGAAAAATTTTCCTGTTCCATTGTCAGTAAAGGAGGTGAAAAGTTTCTTGTCGTTGGCCTCATATTATCGACGCTTTGTGCCAGACTTTTCTAACATAGCAGAGCCGTTGCTGGAACTAACAAGAAAAGAGGTGGAATTTGTATGGACAACACAGTGTGACCAGTCATTTCGAACTCTGCGTCAAGCGCTGGTGCAGTATCCGATCTTGTCGTTCCCAGATTTTAAGGAGCCGTTTATACTGACCACAGATGCTTCAAACACGTCAGTGGGAGCGGTGTTATCACAGGTGCAGAATGGGACTGAGAGAGCTATCGCATACGCAAGTGCTACACTGTCTAGTTCGGCCAGAAACTGGTGCACATTCGACAAAGAGTTCTGGGGAATAGTTTGGGGAATTCGCCACTTTCGTCCGTACTTGTGTGGCAAGAGGTTCCAAGTATTCACAGACCATAAGCCGTTATTGAATATTCAATCCATTAAGCATGAAAATGATCCCACAGGTCGGAGAACTCGTTGGTCAATCGAATTGTCAAGTTATGACTTTGAGGTCATCTACAAACGGGGGGAGGAGAATGGTAATGCTGATTGCTTATCTAGGATCCCAGTTTCAACGGCGGATGTTAAAAAGGTCAGCCATCCAGAAAGTGGACAAACTCCAGACACTGAAACGGAAAATACTCAGCTTCATAATATAGCATGTGAACAGGATAAGGAGCCCGTTCTTCATCTTATTAAGCAACTAATTAGAAACAAGTCGCTGAAAGGTACTACCGTCGTACAGCAGTCAGCTGAATTCAGATGCCTGAGTCGCCAGAGAGAAAAGCTCCACTTGCGAAATGACATACTTTGCCGAACACATATAGATGTTAACAAAAGCAAGGTGCAACAAGTAGTTTTACCAAGAAAATTCATGCCAGAGCTACTGAAAGAGCTACACAGTTGTAGCATAGGTGGTCATCTAGGTGCAGAGAAGACATTGCAGAAGGCTCAGTTGAAGTACTATTGGTATGGAATGCAGTCTGATGTCAAGCGGTGGTGCATGAGCTGTCAGGATTGTGCCTCATCAAAGACTACCCCACCAATGGCACGGGCTCCCCTAGTACAGGATCAAGTAAAGTACCCATTCGAGAGAATAGCTATGGACATAGTTGGACCACTTACATCAACACAAAATGAGAACCGTTACATTCTAGTAGTGTCTGACTACTTTACTAAATGGCCGGAGGCGTTCGCTCTAAGAGATCACAAGGCTGCTACAGTGGCAAAAGTTCTCGTGGATGAAGTTTTCTGTCGCTATGGGGTCCCAGCTCAGCTTCATGCTGACCAGGGTAGAGATTTTGAATCTAAACTCATTCAAGAGATTTGCAAGTTGATGGAGATAGAAAAAACCAGAACAACGGCATACCACCCACAATCGGATGGATTAGTGGAGCGGCTAAATCGTACTCTTGTGCAAATGCTTAGGACTGTGGGAGCCGAGAATCAGAAGGATTGGGATGAGAAGCTGCCAAAGATACTATTGGCATACAGATCCAGTGTGCACAGTACTACAAAATTTACTCCACATTTCCTGATGTTCGGCAGAGAGGTACATCTCCCCATTGACATCATGTTCGGAGGCACTGAGGAAAGGTTTCAGTCGGAGAATCAGTACGCCAAGAAGACCCAAGAAGTATTGGAGCAGGCATTTGAAACAGTTCACACCAATATTAAGCAGGCTCAGCAGTCACAGAAACGGTACTACGACAGCAAAGTCAGAGGAGTGCCGTTGATAGTTGGAGACCAAGTCATGCTGTATCTACCAGCCCACAAGAAAGGTCTTTCAAAGAAGCTGCATAAGTGTTGGGATGGACCATGGACTGTAAAGAAGAAAATCACAGAAGTACTTTATCGCATCCACAAGCCTGGAACACGCAGAAAGCAGGTGGTTCATTTCAACAGATTGAGAAAGTATGAGAAATGGGAACCACATGATGACACAGTCACACAGGAGACCATTACTAAAAAGTCAGAAGTTCGCCCCACCACTAATGAACCTCAAACTGATCACATTGTACAGCCTGGTACCATCCCCCATTCTATTCTGATTGAGCAACGTAATATACCAGCTGACAATATCCCTCCAGATTTAGGCGAACATTCTGACAATGAGGATCAGAATCCAATAATAGTTGATGCCCCTGGGCCAGTCGCTCAACCTGAGGCTATTGAGCCAGAATTGGGACCTGGGGTTGATGCATGGGAACCGCAGAGAACTCGTGTCGGGAGAGCAATCAACAAGCCTCCGCGATACGAGGATTTTGTCATGTAACAAATTACATGACTATGTAAATATGTAAATACAGTTTCAACTGTCACGTCTGACAGTTTCTTTTATATTGTGTTTTTTTTTGTTTTTGTTTTTTT
>JBEVXV010000242.1:0-5441 GCA_040505915.1 Sedimenticola sp.
CCCCTCATTAATGTATGGTAGTGCAGTCCTTCCGTATTTCATTCTTGTCGTAAACACTGTGCTGAGTGATTTTGATGTGGTAAGGACATCTGACAAATATGAGAGATGGGTGTTCTACAGTCGGTGCTGATTTTTCTACCCACACCAAAAGCATAAACAAAACTGAAAAACGCCTCGCCTCCCTATCACCATTTTGTTCTTGGTGGTGACATTTCCGATCAGTCTATATACCAGTACCTAAAGCTACAAAAGCATAACAAAAATTGAAAAATGCTAAGGGGTTCCTATCGTCATTTGTTTTCCTGGTGGTGACATTTTCGTGCAGTCTACCCACCACTATCCCTAAAGCTATATACACCAAAAGCATAACCAAAATTGAAAAATGCCTCGGGCTAAGGGGTCCCTATCGCCATTTTTTTCTTGGTAGTGACATTTTCGAAGTTACCTACCACTACCCCTAAAGCTATATACACCAAAAGCATAACCAAAATTGAAAAATGCCTCGGGCTAAGGGGTCCCTATCGCCATTTTTTTCTGGGTGGTGTCATTTTCGAACGGTCGACCTACCACTACCCCTAAAGCTATATACATCAAAACAAAAATCGTAAAATTCCTAAGGCTAATGGGTCTATATCGCCCCTATTTTTTTCTTCGCGGTGACATTTGCGAACAGTCGACCTACAGCTACCCATAAAGCTGCATGTACATACACCAACAGAATAACCAAAAACTATTGACTGTTAAAAACTGTTTTATTTATATGTTCAACATAAAATGCGTAAGCAAATTGAAACCAATTATTGTATTTTATTGTTTATATTATTAAGGGCGAAACCACCCAATGCCACAGCTTCTTCACCAGACGTCGATGAGAGCATACGTCCAAAATCGTATGGAATATTTTAACGAAACTTCACACATGCATAGACATCGACCTAAAGTGTTCGTGTTTTCTCTCAATTAGACCCAAGCCTTCCACAGAACAACCTTCAGCATCAACAGCAATAGCCGGGGACGACACCATTTCTGGTGGTAACCATGAAACGGAGCCAGTCACAAAAAAGTCTAGATTGTGTGAATCTGCAACTTCCCCTCCAAATACACGTGCAGGTAAGCCTATTACCAGAACAGCCCCACCAACATAGCACCAATGACAATTAATAAATTGCACAACAGCAGCTAGAAAAAGACGCCACTTCTTTGCAGCAAAAATGTGATTATAAACGTTTTTATATGCGGTTGTAAATTCATCCAGAACATTAAATCTAACCACTTCCGGTTCCCAATAAAGCTTATGATCTGAGTGGACACAGCTGCCTTTGCGAGATGGCTGGAAATATCTCACATAACATTCAGCCAATCAGATTGCTTGCTGTAATCTGTCAAGACAAACCCGGAAGTAGAAAGCAATAATTCCTTAGAGTAAATAAGCATCATAGAAACTTTATTTAAATCACATTTTTGCAACAAAGACGTTTTTTCGAGTGGGTGTTATGAGAAAGGTCTATATGAATTGACGGTGTTGGTATGTTGGTGGGGAGTTGTTCTGAGCAAAGCTCGAAGGCCCAACTGCCTTCACCACAATTATGTTAAATAAGAGAGAGATTACATTGAGAAAATATTAACTTGTTGCACGACTCGAGTAGTATGTAAAGTATCTGTCACCACAGTCTGATCTCTCTAATAGTGTGTAATTACAGGACGGAAATCGGAGGATGCTATGGATTTAATATTGTTACGCCGCGTCCGTCGCCGCCACGTCCCTCACCGGCACGTCAACATATTATGCAGATTCAGACATGGCAGAAGGCAGGTTCAATGTGGTCGTTGGCGACTGTCGTTCTAGTTAAAATACAATTGCTTATATTTCTTACAGATGTCTGTCCCGACCTGGGCACGCTTACATCTAGCCGCCGTCGTCTAACAGACGAGCTGAAGTTTACGATATTAACTTATCAGGCGGAACGACTGCCAACATATCCGCTAAACCATGATACAAACCACGCAAGGAGATACAATCCACTTTGGGAAGACACCTATTCCTGGTTGCGCTACTCACCAAGTACTGATGGGGTATTTTGCGGCCCATGCTTTGTGTTTGGACCGGCCCAAACAAGCAATGCGGAATTTTTTACCACGCCATTCTCCGACTGGAAAAATGCTATTGGCAAGAAGAGAGGCACCTTAGTTGCTCACAATGCATCAAATGTACATTGTGACTCTATAATCCAATGCGCACAATTCTTGTCAGTCTGTAAGGGGGATGCAGTATCGATAAAGGCCAAAATAAGTGCTGCTTACGCTCACCGAACACAGGAAAAGAGAAGTGTAATTTTATCGATCATTGACGTAATAATTAGGCTTGCTAGCAGGGGCATTCCTTTCAGAGGCAGGTGGGACAAAATTGACAAAAAAGAAGACAGTAACTTCATTTACTTCGTTGATTGGCTTGCTTCCTATGACGCTACACTTAAACGGCATCTCGACACGTGCCCACTCAACGCAAAATATACTTCTCCACAAATTCAAAATGACATTATCACATGTATCGGAGATTACATTCGGGCTAAAATAGTTGGAGATATTAACAAGTCCCCATTCTTTAGCATTATGGCAGACGAAACTACGGATGCTGGTGTATGCGAGCAACTGTCTATTTGTGTACGTTACCTCGTGAACTCGGAAGTGCGTGAAGATTTTTTAGGTTTTGTGGAGCTTCCCCGAACGAACGCTGAAACAATTACACATGTGATGATAGACAAATTGCGCGAGTGGAAAGTTGACCTTGACAAATGGCGTGGAAAAGGGTTTGATGGTGCCGCGACAATGAGTGGACATGTATCTGGCGTTCAAGCCCGGATAACAGAACTATTACCACATGCAAAATTCTTTACACATTGTCAAAGTCACTGCCTCAATCTAGCAATCGTTGCATCGTGCACGAAAGTGCCACAGATTAGGAACTTCATGAACACATTTAAAGAACTAACATTATTTTTTGGCTATTCTGCTAAGAGAAAGGATATATTAAAAACAAGAATGAAGAATGCAACACATGACTTGCTTGCTGATTCCCAGGGCAACGAAGACGAGGATACTAGTATACTCATGAATGCAGCACGGCGCCAATCATTACCAACGTTGTCAGACACTAGGTGGCTCGCACGAGTCGACTCTATAAGTACATTGTTGGCGCACTACGATCACATATACGACGCATTACAACAGGTAGCTGATGAATCTCAATCACAATCATCACGTGATGCATCGAGCTTCATGCACAGCATGCAGCAGTTTGAGAACATTGTGGTGGGTGTGCTAACACAGTATGTACTCGGCTTTATTCGACCTATTTCAATCAGCTTACAAGCAAAGCAGACTAACCTGCTTAAGGCACATACGGAATCGCGAAACCTTATTGGTGTTCTCAAGAGTTTGAGATCCGATAACTGTTCATTTGACACGCTCTATGAACGCGCAGTCCGTATTGCAACTTCAATAGAAGTAGTCCCATCAAGGCCGCGGAAGGTTGGTCGACAAAGTCATCGCGCGAACGCAGGGAACTGTTCCACAACTATTGAACATTACAAAATAAATCACTTTTATCCATTTCTGGATCACATAATTCGTCACTTGGACGAACGATTTCCGAAACAGCTACGGAGTGTTCTAAACGGTACTTTGCTTTTGCCAGGACATCATGACGCGCTAACTGCGGATATAGAACACTCTATTAAAGATGAGGTTATGTGTGATTTGCCTATACCCACTCAGTACGAGCAGGAGATTATACGATGGAAGGCTGCCCATCATGAAACGTCACTTCCAATGACATTATCACAAGGTTTGATAGAGTGTGATCCGATATACTTTCCGAATGTGGCATCTATCTTTCAGTTGATCATTTGCCTGCCAGTTGGGTCATGCACGTGTGAAAGGAGCTTTAGTTCATTACGCATTTTGAAGACGTGGAGTCGAACATCCATGCTGGAGGACCGTCTAAATGGTCTAGCGCTCATGTATGTCCACAGAGGAAATGTGAATATTGACCCCTTGGCAATTCTAAAGTTATGGGATGCAAGCGGTCACCGTAGGATTGCCCTGGCTTTTGACAAACCCACCGATCAGTAAACGGTAGACTGAAAATGGGATCCAGTAGAGTAACCTTTTATCCAAAGGAAAATCACGCTTATTCCGTAAACGCTATATAACTCATATAACCCTAACCCTAACCCTAACATGTATGGTAACTTACTCTACCGGATCCCCTTTTCATCACACCTCAGTAAACAGTGACTCATTTATAGAATGCTGCGTCTCCAATACAGTTCGTTTGTATGATATGGTAACATCTGAACTATATAATATATAACGGATATACATGTAGCACATGTATGCGTTATATTCGTAATCACGATGTCTAGTTGGTATTCACACATACATTATGTAGGTTGTCGTCACTGAGTTTCACCTGATTATGGTATGTACATGGTATGATATGATTATCCTTTGACTAGGAATATCAAAGAGAGATTTTCAAGATGATTTTGTTTGTAAATGTATAATGTATACCTCATACAAACATACAGTTTCCATAGTATTGCAACACAGGTAAAAAACGGTATACTGATTCCGTTTTCACCTGTGTTGCAATACTATGGAAACTGTATGTTTGTATGAGGTATACAATGTACATACATGTACATTATGTAAATTTTACAAAAACATAATCTTGAATGTCTCTCTCAATACATCATAAATTAATTGTCCACATTATGTCCCTATAATGTGGACATTAACTTATGGTGTATTCCGTTTTCAGAATAGGGTACCCTAATACACATTGTAATTCACATGTTGCTATAGAACGTCCCAGGACCCCCTATCATGCCCCCCCAATAGTTCTATAACCATTGGATTTCTTATTCCCAAAAAGGAAAATATAAGAGTCATACTATGTGCTGAGACTTTACTGAGAATGCAGGAAATGGCGTTTCAGACTACGTTGATTTTAAAATTTTCCGGGGAGCATGGCCCCAATAATGCTATAACGTTTCATTATTTTTTATTTTAATACAGGAAAAATGAGAGTCATAGTATATGCTCAGACTTTGCTGAGAATGCAGGAAATGGCGTTTTAGACATTTTGATTAAAAAAATGTCTGGGTTAGTATGCTCCCCGAAATCATTATATAATATTTTTATTTTTTTATTCCAATATAGGAAAAATGGGAGTCATAGTATGTGCTCAGACTTTGCTGAGAATGCAGGAAATGGCGTTTCAGACCACTTTGATTTCAAAATTTTCCGGGGGGGCATGCCCCCGGACCCCCCTAGCAAACTCGGGCCCTTCGGGCCCTCGACACTTCGACCCCCAATAATTATCGTCTTCCACCGCTTATGTTGGCCTCGGCTATTTCGAACCTCTGGCTACGGCACTG
>JBEVXV010000243.1:0-5113 GCA_040505915.1 Sedimenticola sp.
TACGCTACATAAGCTCACGTTCAATGTATTCGTCGTGCATTTTTCCCGCACAGGCTGTTTGTCCATCGATTGAGACACTTCTCTTTTGTACCCACCCACCCATGTTACCCTTATATTTATACATGTTTCGCTTATTGTGTTTGTTTGTTATTAAAGCCACTCAGTTATGATCCGATTTCATTACTTCAGTACTTCATTTAAATTTATTAGAATTTTTGGTTTTGATTTAATTTGGTTTTTCTTGAATTTTGAGGTGATATATATCAGTTGATTTTGTTACAAATTTGATTTTTTTTTATATTAACGTTACCTGGGTTTTTCTTTCTAGTTTGACATTTGTATATAACCAATTCTGACAAGGATTATCTGAGTGACTTTAATTATATTTATTTATCGGATATATTTTTTCCGATGAATATTTGATTCATGCTTTATTATGTTTATTTGATGCATGTGCTTGTTGTGGGAGCATCCTGTGAGTGTTGCCTTTCGTGCATGTGAAGCTTGAGCTGCGTTGGAGCTGGAAGACTGCTCACGGTAGGATAAATTTTCCTATATTTGTAGTAAATATATTGCCTCATAGAGGAGGCGGGCGGCTAGAGAAATTGGGGTATTTCTCTCTGCATGGGCTGTTTGCTTGATACATGTACCATCCTGGTTGGCTGGTTAGGGTTCAGGGTGCGCTTATGTGCAATATGATACAATGGGATTTATCTCCCCTTCGTTCATATTGCTAGTTGTGAAACCTGTTCTTTGCGCTTATTTGCAATTTTGTTACAGTGGGATTTATTTCCTCTTTCTTCATTTGCTAGTTTTTAAGCCTGAGCTTGGCAATTTTCTTGCAGTGTACTCTGAATGTCTGGCTATGCCAACTTAGGCGTGCGTACATGTCATCTATTTGCCTTGTAGTGCAAGTTTGGTGTATATGTGTATCTGAATTGTCTCATCGATGGACATGCAAGTAACAATGATTATAAGTTTGATATTTTATTGAGTTGGGTATTATTTCCTTTCCATATAGGGGGTGGTTGTAGTTGTGAGCAATTGGGGAATTTTTATTTGCGATAAGATAAAAATTGTTAATTGTAAGCTATCGATACCGTCCCCTTGCTGGTTTTCCCTATGCTATTTTTGTTGAGGATTCCGGAAGTGGGCAGGTGCTCGCTTTCAGTCCTTACTTGTTATGTTGTCATGTAAGTCACGTGATGGCATAACATTGATTTCAGCCTATTTCATTGGTACGCTACATAAGCTCACGTTCAATGTATTCGTCGTGCATTTTTCCCGCACAGGCTGTTTGTCCATCGATTGAGACACTTCTCTTTTGTACAGAGATTAGCTAAAGTTGTTTTACCTGTGACGCACTGCGTGTGCAGTTGCAATACGTCTTCTTATAATATTATTTGCTGTTAATTAATTAAATTCTATCTTGAATTGATAGAAGTGAAAATTGTACAATGTGCTGACAGTATTACAGTGTAGATTATTCCCTAGAGTGCGATAGTGTGCTGTGGGAGGAGACGGACTACTGTACGTAGCGTTATGGCGACAGAGGCCGGAGGTTTAGGGGGAAGACCTAAACGTGCGTCAGCGCAGAACATTTCCGATTATAGGAAGTTTGGGGAAACTGGGCATGCGCAGGATGTGTCTGAGGATGTGATGACGTATGAACTTTTTTCACCCACTAGAAAAGGACAGACTAGTGCCTCCGAGGGTGCCGCGGAAGGAGGTGAACTGAAGCATGGAACAGCGGGAATGCTGGGTAAAAGTGCGCCATTGTTTGCAGAAGATAGTGACAGTGACACTGAATTTGACGCTTTGAAGCGAGAATTGGTGGAGGTAGAAGCTGTTAAGCGAAGGCTTGAACGTCAGAAGGAGAAGCAGGTATTGAGGGAGAAGCTAGAACGGTCGAAGAAGGAGGTCAAGAAATTGGAGAAGGAAGGTAAACGTGTTGTGACTCATAAACATGTTAAACATGATAAACATATTGGCCAAGGTTCTGAGTCTGAGAGTGTTATTAAAGGAGCTGCATCGTGTCTTATTGACGGTTCTATCACTAAACCGAAGGTTGGTTCATCAGGATTGTCTATTAATGACCTTAGGAAAGATGCTAAATTGAACAAGAAGGTCAATAAGTACTTAAAAAACACTGGGCTAGTTGAGTCTCAGACTGATAGTGGTGATTCATCTTCAGAATCAGATGATGAAAGTGAGGCTTATGGCAAAACTTCCAGTTCTTCATCTGAGAATACTTCCCATATTAAATCGAAGAAGTCTAAATCTAAGCTTAAGTCTGGCATTAGCGCCAAGGCTTCCGATAAGGTCCGCTTTCCCCAGCAATGGCCGCAATCAAATTTGCAATATGAATATGTCAACAAAGCGGTTAAATTTGATGAATTGGATTTCAAATTATTTGTTGCTGGGGAGTTGGAAATAATTTCAGCTGACAATATTTCCAAGCTTGAAAGAACTGGTAGGCTTGCTTTGTTGAAGAAAATTGTTTACTATTCTGGAGTTTATTCATTTGAGGGTTTGCGAGGGTTCTATGCTGCTTGGCTCAGACAGGTTGAGCTTGGTCTGAGGAAATGGTCAGATGATTCTCAGATGGTTGAGCAGGCATTGTTGTCCAAGCACCTTCTTAGGGATAATTTCCAGAATAGGAAGCAATCACAAGGTTATGTAAAGTTTTCTAATCAGAGCAAGGCTCCGCGAGATTTGGATAGTGAAAAGGTTTGGTTTTGTGCTTTGTTTAATCGGAATAAATGTACGAAGCAGCAAGATCACATGGAGGTCATACGGGGTAGGATGAGACATTGTCTTCACATTTGCGCAGAATGCTGGCAGAAGGATGGCAAAAAGCTAAAGCACCCAGAGAGTGCCAAGGAATGTCCGCATTCTGTCGGATGACCTTTAGGTGATCTTGCTGATAGGTTAGCTAAATCTATGGAAAGAAATGATAGTCTTTCAGGAATGTTTTTACCAGAATTCATTAAAATTGCCGGTACCGATAAGGTTAACGACATGTCATGTTCAGATTTTGCTTGTAGATCATACAGAAATTGCAAATTATGTCGTGCGCCTGGAGTTGAGGATCTAGAGAGAAATAAATTTTTGCTACATGTGCATGAGAAGGTTCTTGATTCTGGTAAATACAATTTTGAAGGCTGTCGCATCAGGGTAAATGATAAGCTAAATTTTGAATTTCTGAGACACATGTTAATGGGTTATCCAGATAAAGAGGTATGTGATCTACTTGAATTTGGGTTTCCATTAGGTTGTATCGGGGATACTTCTACTTCATTGAAAATACCAAAAAATCACAAAGGTGCTCGCCAATTTCCATTGGAATTAGAGAGTTATTTTATTAAAGAAATAAGCAGAAAAACTATTTTAGGTCCTTTTAATAAGAATCCATTTATGCAGGTTCCTGTGATTTCTCCTTTGAATACGGTACCTAAAAAAGATACTACTGAAAGACGCATTATTTTAGACTTGAGTTTTCCTAAGGGTAATGCTTTGAATGATACAATTATGAAAGATTTTTATTTGGGGCAGAAGGTATCCTTGGTATATCCTAGGGTAGATGACATTAGTGATATGATTAGAATTAAAGGTCGTCATTGCTTATTATTTAAGAAAGATCTTAGGAAAGCTTTTCGGCAAATTAATCTTTGTCCTGGGGATTATCATAAGGTGGGTTATTCTTTTAAAGGTCATCAAATGTTTGATACAGTTTTGAGCATGGGCTTGAGAAGTGCCAGTCAAATTTGTCAAAGAGTTACTAATGCTTTATCTTTCATAATGTTACAAGTAGGGGTGTTAATTTGCAATTATTTAGATGATCTAATAGGTTGTGAAGCATTGAAGCATGCCGAATTTGCTTATAAAACTTTGGAGGGCATTTTGGATAGATGTGGCATTGAGGAATCTGTAGAGAAATCGTGTGAACCTGCGACACGCATGACATGTTTGGGTATTCTTTTTGATACGGTAACCATGACATTAGAAGTTACGCCTGAGCGGTTAGATGAAATTAGATCTCTGGTGGGTTCATGGTTGCGAAGAACCTCAGCTTCTAAAAAAGAGTTACAGTCATTATTAGGGAAGTTAAATTTCGTTAGTTCTTGTGTTAGATCGAGCAGAATATTCGTGCTCAGGTTATTGAACTTTTTGAGAGAAATTTACAAATCTGATGATGTGCAACATGTTCTTCCAGTGTATTTGCATAAAGACTTGCTGTGGTGGGATACTTTCCTGCCATTGTACAATGGAATATCCATGATACCCATGATTGATTGGTCGAAGCCGGATAGTGTGCTAGCGACAGACGCTACTCTTAGTGGGTGTGGTGCGGTGTTTGGAAACCTTTTTTTCCATGCTGCATTTCCAAAATTCATATTAGATGAGAATTTCTCGATAAATGCTCTAGAAATGCTGTCGATAGTGATAGCTTTGAAGATGTGGGGTAAGGAGATTACAGGCCAAAGAATTGTGATTTTATGTGATAACCAATCTTCCTGCAACGTCATCAATAGAGGTTTTACGCGTGTAGAAATTTTGCAATCTTGTCTTAGAGAAATAAGTTTTTTAGCGGCCAGGTTTGAGTTCGAGGTGAGAGCTAGGCATATTAGTGGAATAGACAACAGACTAGCAGATCACTTGAGTAGATGGAATACTGATGATTCACGCAAGAGTCGTTTTTTATCTGAGTTTGGCTCGCTTGGTCAGGAGTGTGAAGTTTCTGATAGTATGTTTATTTTATCTGATATTTGGTAATATATTAGTTTTTATTTGCAGAGCTGGAGTTTCAAGTCTTAAGGCAAGATTTAGCAGTCTCCAAGAAGTCTGGTTATGCTGTGGGCACCGCCATTAATCTGCGAATACAATGGAAGTCTTTTTTGTTATTTTGTTTTCATTTCAATTTGACGCCGGTGCCTGTATCGACTGACACGTTATCATTATATGCGCAATTTTTGAGTAGGTCATTTACCTCTACGGATTCTATCCGTAATTATGTAAGTGGCGTGCGTACTATGCATTTGTTATTAGGTGTGGATTTGAAAATTAATGACTTTTTGCTAAACTTAAGTTTGAAAGGTATCAATCGTTTGAA
>JBEVXV010000244.1:0-1315 GCA_040505915.1 Sedimenticola sp.
ACCACGTTTCAAGACGCCTCCAGAGTTGTGTTCAATGGAGGGCTTTTTGAAAAACAATCCCAAATGGCATCGAACATGCCGCGCATCTTGGACAAGCAAAAGAAACACGACATGGTCCCAAAAGAGATCAGCATCACCTTTGGTAACTCCCGGTACAAAAAAACAAACAAGAAGCACAAGGTCAGATTTTGACTTCAACTCTATGTGTGTGGTATGCGGTAAAAGTCATTTATCTGGTCAGAAAAAACATGAATGTCTGGTACGTGTTGCAACGGATCCGGTTCAAAACATGTTGTATACAATGGCTCAACTTGCCAACCATGAAGAGCTGTCCTACAGAATACAGGGCGATGGGGATTGCTCTATTGACTTGATTGCTGTTAACGCCAGATATCATAGAACTTGTTATTATTCCCTTCGCCGTAATACAAAACCAAACATTAATACTGACAAAACCACACCAACGAGACAATATTCAAGTGCTTTCGATACACTATGCAACGAGATTGAAGAACCGTTGAAAGCTGGTAAAGCCATGTACTTGTCCACATTAACAACTACTTATAAACAACATCTCATTCACGAGGGTGTCGATTCAAATGATGCATATAAGTATCGTAATGACAAATTGAAGCAACGGCTGACACATCATTTTGGTGATTCAATTCTGTTCTGGCCCCAAGAAGGAAATCTTTCAGATCTTGTGTGCTCATCAAAATTAAGCGCAGCTCAACTGATATCAGCGTGTATAACATTAAAACGGCACATGGCTGAAAACTTCATCCCTATTCCATCATCCGATGATAGTGAAGTTGAAGATTCAGATGACGTACCGATGACAAACAAAATTAATTCAGAGACAGAACTATCAAATAAGTTGGCTTATAAAGTTGCACAAAAGATTAAGTCGGATTTGAAATCTTTGAAAGCTGATGAAAATGATGATGAGTCTTGGTCAGTGAATTATGAGCAAGCAGAAAAGATTGTTCCCTCAAGTGTCTATAACTTATTAGCATTTATTTTAAGTGATTCACTGGAGTTTGATGACACATATGATAGCACCGGAAGAGTAAAGTTACCAGACAACAGAGATACCGGTACGTCGCGACTGACATTGCACGAACGAGTTTTGAACTTGGCACAGAATATAATATTTGCCAGAACAGGAACGCGAACTCCCCAACATGTGTCATTAGCTATGTATATCTACCAGAAGACTAGAAAGAAAGACATAATAACAGTACTTAGCAGATTAGGACTTTGTATAAGCTATAATGATTTGCAAAGGACATTGACGTCGGTAGCTCTCGATGTA
>JBEVXV010000244.1:1325-5852 GCA_040505915.1 Sedimenticola sp.
CAAGCAATATATCGCATGGTCAATTCACACAATTTGCCATAGACAATCTAGATTTCTCCGAATGTACACTTGATGGTTCTAGTACACACGTGACAAGTATGGTCATGTTCCAACATTTGGAAGTAGGTCAAACACTGGAACAAGGCTCGTTTGGGACTATTCCATCTAAGATTGTTCGCAGAACCAGTATCGAGGAATCAAAATTTGTGTCACATAATGACATGAGAAAGGCAGGAAACATTCGAAAGTTGACTAGGGGTTTAACACCGACATCTACAATCGATCTTGATTGGCTACTCAAAGAAGATGAACACGGTATGGTCGATCTCAACCTGTGTTGGGCAACAGCGCGTTTGTGTCCAACAAAATTAATAGAAGTAGATATAGACTGTCCAAGCTGGAAAGTATTCAATGCCAAATTAAGTCAGTCGCATGTCTTCACCACATCAATAGGATACTGTCCGTTTTTGCCAAACGCGCCAACCAACCCAGCCGTGGTAAAGGAAGCGTTACAGTTATGTATCAAGGCAAGTTCGAAACTCGGGATGAACCACACTGTCGTTACGCAAGACGAAGCCGTGTATGAAATCAGCTATACATTGCGAAAGAACAAGCCTGAAGATTTCCCGAATTTGATACTACGTCTAGGAGGCTTCCATTTATTGATGAATTACATAGGCGCCATTGGTAAAATAATGTCAGGATCTGGATTAAAAGACATGCTTGTGGCCAGTGAAATTGTGCATGAAGGAACTGCAAATAAGATCTTAGCAGGGCGCGGGTATTACCAATCTGTTAATGCACATATGCGTGCATATGAGGCAATGCTCTACATGTGGTGGTCTGCATTTGAAGACTTTTGTCTGGCAAACGAATTGCAGATGAGTTGTTTTGATGAATTTAATGATCGTGTAAACGAACTTGATGACAACATCAACGGTGAAAACAAAGACGCCATCACCGCACTGTCAGACATAAAACACTTCCTGGAACAGACAAGACCAGTGATTGACAAATTCAATGACTCTAGATCAAAATACAAACTACATCAGTTCTGGTTAAACTACATCGCCATGATAGAAACACTTCTTCTGTATACTCACGCGGAACGGGAGGGAATATGGTCTGAGCATCTATCAGCAACGTCAAAAATGGCTAAGATCATCACGGCAGCAGACCATTTGAAGTATACAAAAGTACTTGTAACATACCTGGAAGAAATGAGAAACCTACCGAATCAAGCACCAGAAATAGAACGCGAGTTTCAAAATGGACATTTCACTGTCAAACGGACGCCACACAAGTTCAATTCAATTTGGACAGATATGACATTGGAATGTTCACAGAACTGTGATGCAAAAGGACGCAGTGGTCAGGCCGGATTGAAGGGTGTAACAATGAAAGAGAGGACACAGGAAAAATGGTTTGTGACACTACCATTCTCAGCTTCAGTGACATCTTCCCTGAAGACCATGTTAAAGATGGATGAAACCGAAAATGTACACCATGAGGACAACCGGGCGCAAGAAAACAGAGAATATGTGCAACGTGAAGCCATAACCGACCTGTTCAGTGCAGATATGATCAATCCGTTTAAATATGATGAATGTAATGATATAGTAAACATCGAAAGTGGATTGAAAGCGACAGGTTTGGTAGAAAAAGATTTGCTTGAATTTGAGGAACGCGGGAAGTCATCAGTAGAAAGTTACATCAACACAGGGAAAATTACCAAAGTGAAACTTCACACATGTATGGAGCTAGACAAATCAGTTAAACCGACAAAATCAAAGAAACAACAAAACACATACCTAACTGAAGAGTTACAAGTTTTGAAACGCGCATTAATTGAAAGAGAGAGGGATCAGTCAGAAGCAACAGACCTTTCTGATATCACATCTTATGAACTACGGAGTTATCCGCCTTCCTTGGCGGAGGTAGATAAAGGAACAAATGAGGTTAATCTTCGTGGAGGAAACAAATCATCCTTATTGGAAACATTAAGGAAGAGATCCGGAATTGAAAAATGGCCAGATACTATCCCGAGACTGGAATTAGACCATAAATGTGTGTATGTAATTGATGTGATGGGTGTAATTCGAACGGTGAAGCCACATGAGAGTGAAGATAGTGAAACGTATGCTAAGAGAGTCTTTCATACCCTGGTCACACGTTACAAATGTTCAGATTTGCATCTGGTAGCTGATAGATATGACGGTTTGTATGATATCGAAGATTCCAGTGGTGGACATGTTGACTTGAAGGATGCTAGCGGATGTCGAAAGAGGCGTAAACAATCAATAAAGACGTATGATATAGTTAAAGGACACAATTTGAAACACTTTGATGAAATTCTTATGAATAACAGCAGCAAGGCTAACCTTTTGTCATTCCTGTTTGAAACCTGGTTAGCATCTGGCCGCGGAGACATACCACCAAATACAAGGGTATACCTTTCTGGAGGTTTCGGTAACAGGTTAAAGGCCGCTGTGATTGATTCAAATGGAGAATGTGATATGGCTGATGATGAACGTGAACTGCTGACCAGTACACACGAAGAGGCAGACACCCGAGTGTTTCTACATGCGCGTTTAGCAGCTAAACTGGGTTGTACTAGAATTGTCATTCGTGCATCTGATACTGACATAGTCGTAATCGGGTTGTACCTGTGTAATCGTTTAAGAGAATTAGGTGTTCACGAATTGTTCATTCAAACCGCAGACTACTTCATCCCAGTACATGATATCGCCAATGAATTAAGCCAATCTGAAACAAATATGTTGCCATTTGTACATGCCATAAGCGGATGCGATACGAATGGTTACATCTATGGGAAAGGGAAGCGAGCTTTCATAAAAGCCATCGAGCCAGATACTGCAACAGAAATAGCATCAATTAGTACGCATTTGGAAACAGCTGTGCATATTGACAGGCAGACCATTGATAATGCAATAGCAATAGCAACTGCAATATTTGTTCGTATGTACACCCGTGGGAAATTTGAGAACCTGGATTCGTTAAGAAGTCATCTCTACTACGCAGGGAAGAAGACACTGGAAACACTTCCACCCACCGATGACGCACTCGAGCAGCATGTTCTACGAACGATTTATCAGACAGCAATATGGGTTCGTGCAGATCAGCCGACACCCACAGTTATAGATCCGTTCGCCTTCGGGTGGACAACAGCAGATGGGGTTACAAAGCCTGTAATGATGACCCGAGGCCACGTTCCAATTAATCTGACTAAAGACACATTCTGTCGGTGCAAAAAAATGTGCACTCGTAACTGTTCATGCAACAAAAAAGGAGTCAAGTGTGAAAACTCATGTGTATGTCGAGGCCAGTTGGCTACTTGTTCCAGAGCACACTTTGAAGAAGAGGATGTCTTTGAAATGTCTGCAATGTAGACTGAATATGCTATATCATGATACACATCCGTGAATACATTGTATCAGGCATTGCTCACCGATCGTCATTCACAGTGTATGCACAATACACTATCAGTACCAGAAGAAAATTATCTCCTTATATATTATATGTTTGAGATCCTTAATTTTATATAATGATATAAGGAGGCAAGTCGCTATGGTTCTGATAGAGGGATATGCGTATATATGAAAAGTCACAACAATATTTGCAAACATTACAAATCCGGATGATATGGTTCAGTTCGAGTCAGCTCATTCGGATCTACAATGTTTGCAAATACCTCCACGGGTCGATGTTGGATTAAAAGGGTTAAAGCCTCATCGGTGCCTATATAAAATCTGCACATATTGTCATGCATGCTATTGGTGATATATAATGTGAATTTAGAATGTAAATTTCATATAAAACAGATTTCCAGTAGATAACGGTAAATAGCTATGCTTGATACATTGTAATGTCACCGTTCAATGATAGGTAATACGTATCATATCACAGATAACAATGGATACTATATATAAGCATGTTGAAGGAAGGATATGTTGTACACTGTGTGTATGAAATATGCGGTAGTAACAACATCATACCACGAATGGTCACGCGAATTAACTACTAGTAATTAATTAAGTTAATTTCAAATCCGATTTAATTTCTAGAACTTTTAGGCATATCATTAGTTCTCCTTTCTGTACTTTTTGTTGTAATCATTCCACTCATTCAATTCCTCAGCATATACATACATTCATCTACCTTTGTATGGTCTATAAATTAATGAATTATCGGTATTTCGCTTGTAATATGTTATTGAAATTGTGTTTGCTCAATATTATGCAGTATTCTGGTCAATATGGCGGCCATTTTGGATTTATTTGTCAATTTATGTATAAATGTACTTGGTGATAAATCATGAATCCACTATGGAAATATACAACATTCTGGGTTCCATACCCATTCGTATTTGCAGCATACTAACGTTAATCGGTAAATATCTTGAATATTTGTTTTTTGGATAACGGCGGCCATATTGGATGTGTCAACATTTCAGGATGTTCTTTTTTTTACGAAATTAATAAATCAGACTTGCCGATATATGGTTTA
>JBEVXV010000245.1:0-4976 GCA_040505915.1 Sedimenticola sp.
ATTCATCACTAGTATAAATATAATATAGCTGAGCCTGTTTACTGTGACACAAAATAATTTCTTAATGTTTTAATAATTTAACGCTACAAAATAATTAGCCGTCTGTATTGTTTTCAATATTTTACTTATTTCTGTATTTCATGTACATGTATTACTATGTCTTGACAGCATGTTGGAATCGTCTCCTCACGACACGATTCAAATGTGCTGACAAAACATATTTTGCCGAAAAATATTGAAATAAATGCTAACGAAAAAAATGTTTAATTGGCAAATTTTGCTATTTTTAAGCAAGTACTCGTTCTAAATCGACTTTTGGAACCTCCGTGATATAGACTCCTGAAGGTAGACTGTGTTCGTGCAAGTTAATTCGTACCGTAGTTGTATTCCCCATAGAGGCAGAGACAGTGACACCTTCTTATTATATGTAATTAACGTGTTAATTTAGTTTAAGGAATAGCAACCGGCGGCGTCCCCTTCTTTGCCTCGGTCAATTAGGGTTCACTGGCTTTTTGGCGGTAAACTTGGCATTGCCGCCACAGAGTCAGTCGCGCATTAGCAGAGCCCGCAAGCGCAGTGGCTTCGTTTTACTGTTTAATATAATTTATTGTGTGGATTACTATTAGTTTAATGTTTTGAAACATATTTGTAATGGCAACCGATATCGGTGATGATGTTGTGGACACTTCGTTGACGGAAGAGGCGGACTCATTTGATTTTGACGCTTGGGCCGTAAAATGTGGTTTAACAAGGAAATCCGTGTTAACTTTAAAGAAAGAGGAATTAACGACAATGAAGGCTATCACATTGTTGGAAGTCCGTGATGTGAAGGAACTTGGATTCACGATGGGACAATATAAACTTATAATGGCCGCCATATGTGATCTTCAGAAGCCGACGGCCGTCGACGAAGATCTGATGCCAGTCAGTGGCGTCAGTCATGTCAACGACGACATGACGATTAAGGACATCCGTGCACAAACGATCGGCCTAAATGACGCAGGTAAGCGACTGGATGAATTGCTGTCTGGGAATGCCCCACCCACTGTTGTTAATGTGCCCATACATGCCCACGAAACATCCACGTCCACAGTCGATCCACGAACAATATTGACTATGAAATCACAATCTCACAAAGCTGTTCACGTAACACAGTTCCTGACGGAAAAGGCAAAACGTCGTCGTCAGAGCAGGCGGAAGGATTTCGTTATGAAAACTAGCGGTCCTGATAATGAGCGATTACTCATCAAATGTGAGGACGATCACCCATATGGGGGGATTTTTATCGAGGAATGGGGTGCAGCAAACTGCCGGGTAATGAACCACCTGTTACAGACAGGACAGCTGCCACGTCCAGACATGGAATACTATCTGGCGTACACAGCAAAAGTGTTCGAATTTGCTGAGAAATATGAGTGGCACAGCGTGCTTGACTTTGATTTCCACTACCGTGAGATGCAAGCGGAACACCAGTTCAAATGGGGGACCTTCGCTCCACATATGGAGTTACACCTTCTGACTCCCAAACGACGCCAGACGGTACAGGGGCAGTGGTCAGGCCAGGGACCAGCACCGGAGAGGAAAGAAGACTGCAAGATCTTCAAGGCGAAAGGTACCTGCCCGTTTGGTACATCCTGCAAATACCGGCACCCTCGCCAGTCCAGCGATGGCGTCACCAAGGAAAATGCGTCAAAAAACCAATAGAGCCCGGTAAGCAAACATCAACAGCCTTGCGGTTAGACACCTGGGAAGTGGACCTGCCCTTGGATTACGCTGACCGGGAATTCATCATATCAGGTATTCGCGACGGATTCCATATTGTGGACGCGGAGAAAATACAAATACCCGTGGAAACGAATAATTACAAATCCGCCACTGATGCCCTTATGCGCGCGCGTGTAGAATCACAAATTCGAACGGAATTGGATAACGGTCGTTATAATATTGTTCATGAGAAACCATGTATTGTTTCGGCATTGGGAGTTGTACCGAAAAAATCCTCGAACGGCATTCGTCTCATACACGATGCCAGTCGCCCCCCGGGGCAAGCTTTGAACGACTTTGCGTATAACTCCCCATTCCGTTATCAATCATTACAGGACGCGGTAGATCTAATTACCCCAGGTGCTTACTGTGCAAAGGTTGACTTGGAGAGTGCTTACCGTAGTGTTAAGATTCACCCCTCTAATTATAAGGCAACAGGCTTAAAATGGCGATTTCATGCTGATAATATTGACACATACATGATTGACGAACGCCTTCCATTCGGCGCCAGCCAAAGCCCGGAAACGTTTCACCGGATAACACAGGCAGTGAGAGCTATCATGGCCGCCAAAGGGATGTGTGGTATCATCGCGTACCTAGATGACTTCCTTATTGTCAGTGACACATATGTCGAATGCTTAAATACTCTGAACGCCTTGATGTGTCAACTCCGGCGACTGGGATTCTGTATAAACTACAGCAAAGTGGAAGGACCCGTGCAGCAAATATGTTTCCTTGGTGTGAATTTGGACACGGTTCAACGCACATTAAGTATCCCCGAGTCGAAAATGTGTGAAATTCGTACAACGTTGCGTTCGAACTTAGCATCTCATAAAGTTACAAAACGTCAACTCCAAAGCCTCAGTGGTAAACTTAATTGGATTACGCAATGCATATATGGAGGTCGGTTTTACATGAGGCGCCTAATTGACCGTGCCAATGCGTTGCGTTCACCATGGCATCGTACGCGTGTCACAGTGGAAATGAAAGCTGACATACTTTGGTGGATTCATTTCATGGATTTATTTAACGGAAAAATGCCTATGGTTGAAGATAGACCAACAACACCAGTCAGTATAGACGCGTGTTCCGTCGCAGCGGGTGCGCATTATTGTGGAGACTGGGTTTATACACCGTTCACCAGCCCAGCTGTGCAATCATTGCCTATTAATTACAAGGAGGTGATAGCACTGGAACCCGCCGTCAGCCGGTGGGCAGAGACCTGGCGAAATAAGAAAGTGTTTGTCCACTCCGATAACCAGGCAGCATGTGCTATTATTAACAAAGGAAGTTGTAAACATCCAGTGGTTATGTCATCTCTAAGGCGTATATTTTGGTTATCAGCAGTTTATAATTTCAGACTGAAAGCGGTATACTATCCAGGAACTGCGAACACACTAGCCGATGCAGTTAGTCGACTTCATGAACCCAATGGCATTAGTAGGCTGTATTCATATCTCAGTATAGTTCGTGTTGTATAATTGTTTCCTTCTCACATGCGTATTGCATCGATTATGTCCGTAATCTAGGTATGCACTATATTGGTTTCAATACTTTGGGTCCGTTATTTTAGCATCTGCCGTTATGGTTTCAGGGCGCATTTCGCTGGAATCGGCCTTGGATAATGAAGTGCGCGCCTTCAGATCACAGACTTTTGCACCGAGCACGAAGGACACTTACAGGACTCACAGAGATACATACTTGGCTTTTTGTAAACACATGGGCTATTCGCCAGTTCCGGCGACTACTAATACTATTTGCCGTTATGTTGCAATGTTAGCTCGTACTCTAAAGTTTTCCTCTGTGAAGCAATATTTAAACATTATCAGGTTATTGCATCTGGAATGGAACCTGGAAAATCCTCTGGCAGATAATTTTCGGTTGTCCAGCGTTCTCAAAGGTATTCGCAGGCAGTTAGGGAATACGGTTACACGTAAATTACCAATTCTACCCCAGCAACTAAAGGTCATTCTGAGCCATCTTAATGTCCGTGACCCGGTCGATGGGAGTATTTGGGGGGCATGTTTGATTATGTTTTATGGCCTGTTACGTCGTTCTAATGTTCTAGTGACCGGCTCCCGCTCTTTTGACCCAGCCAAGCACTTGCGTCGCCGGGACGTAACGTTCCACCCCTGGGGGGCCCTCATTAGTATCCGCTGGTCCAAGACCTTGCAATTCAAGGATAGAGCCTTATCTATCACGCTACCAAGACTTAAGAATCACCCTTTGTGTCCAGTTCAGGCCTTGTATAATACCTTTGAACAAACCAGCACAGCGCCCCTTGACGGTCCAGCGTTAATGATTCATAGCAAGCATGGACTCGTTCCCCTAACCGTTAACTGTTTTGCTGCGCGCATACACTCGTGTTTGCAGCTAGGTGGTCTTGACCCCTCCCCTTTCGGAACTCATTCGTTTAGGCGCGGCGGTGCAACTTTTGCGTACCAAGTCGGCCTCTCGGCGCAGGATATTCGCCTTCTAGGTGACTGGAAGAGCGATTGTTATCTTCAATACATTGAACCCTCATCAGACGTGAGGTATAGGCTAGTGGCCACGATGCAAAAATATCTTTGACTGCCTACCACTACTTTTGGTGAATTGGACAGACATTTCTGGTACATGTATTAGCATTGCGGCTATTACTCGTATATGCTATTATGTTAGGCATACATATGCAGCTTACGTAACTCTGCGCTAGTATACATGTCAAACATTTATGAAGGTATACATGTAGGTAATTGTATAATGATTATGTTACAGAGCTTACATTATGATTATTTTGAATATATGTTGTACGCGCGCATTATTGTAGCTGGAGCTAGTAGCTAATTAGTAAAGCTCTCTTTCACCCCTATTCTGTGTTGTTATCCCTTAAATGTAATTAACGTGTTAATTTAGTTTAAGGAATAGCAACCGGCGGCGTCCCCTTCTTTGCCTCGGTCAATTAGGGTTCACTGGCTTTTTGGCGGTAAACTTGGCATTGCCGCCACAGAGTCAGTCGCGCATTAGCAGAGCCCGCAAGCGCAGTGGCTTCGTTTTCCCGCCCACCCTGCCCTATAGCGATGGAAGAGGCTTTGTACTATTTAGAGGTGTTATAACTCATGCGGTGTTATAATTCTGCCAGCAGACATTTCTGGTACATGTATTAGCATTGCGGCTATTACTCGTATATGCTATTATGTTAGGCATACATATGCAGCTTACGTAACTCTGCG
>JBEVXV010000246.1:0-18232 GCA_040505915.1 Sedimenticola sp.
ACAGCTGATTATACGACACGCACATGTATTGGTGTTACTCGACACGCACGGATAACGGAATAATATTGCATTTGTTCTATTCATGTTCTACCCTGTGGGTAAGTTATCTTCAAAATATGAGGGATTATGACCATGACAGGGAATACGACCGCCACCCATATCCGTATCGAGGCCTTTTGGAAAAGCTATCTTGAGGTATTGAAGAAGTTCAGAGTTCCTGAAAAATCTCTGCCGTGGTACCGAAAACACGTTCAATTTTTTATCGACCAACATCCAGCGTCTCGGTTGCGGGAACAGTCTGTGCCACAAGTCGAAAAATGGCTTGCTAAGCTGGGTCGCAATGATCAAACACCTGCTTGGAGGTATCGGCAGCAGGTGGATGCCCTGCGCCTTCTTTTCTGCCACCTTCTCAGGCTCCCCTGGGCCAGTGGTTTTGATTGGGATTGCTGGCTTGAAGGCAGTATTCCACTTTCGCCATCTCATCCAACGATTACTCGTGACTATGAGATAGCACCAGGAAACAGCAATAAGCCAGCCAAAGGGCTGGAAAAGGATTTCCCTGAGTTGTACCGCAAATTTGTTACGGCATGTCGTGTACCGGATTACTCGCCAAGCACAGAAAAAAGCTACCTTGGGTGGGCTAACCGCTTCCTCTATTTTCATAAGAACTCCCTTCCTGTCAACTGGTCTGAACCCGATGTAGCATCCTTTTTAGAACATCTTGCTGTGAAATGCAAGGTAGCCGGAACTACCCAGGCGCTCGCCCTAAATGCCTTGGTTTTCTTTTTTGCGCGGATTCTGGAGCGCCCCCTGGGAGAGATCGGTACTTTTAAGCGCCCCAAGCGCCCGATTCATGTACCCACTGTACTCTCCAGACATGAGGTTACTTCGCTGCTTTCCCATACAAAAGGCATGACGGGCTTAATGGCACGCTTGATGTACGGAACGGGAATGCGTGTAATGGAGTGCTCTCGCCTTAGGGTGCAAAACATTGATTTTGATTACTCACAGATTACTATCAAGCTGGCAAAAGGGAAAAAGGATAGAGTCGTTCCACTGCCAGAAGTGCTTATTAAAGAGTTGGCGGCACAGGTAGAGAAGGTAAAGCGGCAACATCAGGTTGATCTGGAGCAGGGCCACGGATCGGTCTTCTTGCCGGATGCCTTGTCACGCAAGTACCCAAATGCGCCCAAGGAGTTTATTTGGCAATACCTATTCCCCGCTTCCAAGCTGGCGGTGGATCCACGCACTGGCGAAACCCGTAGGCATCACATCCACCAGAGTGCCGTTCAGCGAGCCGTCCGTCGGGCGGCAGTAGGTTCTCAAATACCCAAGCGTATTACCAGCCATACATTGAGGCACTCCTTTGCTACCCATTTGCTAGAATCAGGCTCAGATATTCGCACTGTTCAGGAGCTGCAGGGCCACTCTGATGTGGCTACCACCATGATCTACACCCATGTCACCAAAAAAGGTGGCCTGGGGGTATCCAGCCCCCTGGATGCCTTGTGTATTTGAGCTTCTGTTAAGGTAGCTCTTCAGCCGGGTTTGCTTCTGACCAAAAATCGCCTAATGCCAACACTTAACTGGAACAGCACCTTTCTAATATACCCGACGCTTATCCGAGAATAGGGAGCGGAGTAGGTTTAGCTTCCTCAATTCTCGAACGGGCTTTTATGAAAAAGTTCACGGCTCTTGAGTGGCTTTCCACCTAGGTAGTGTGCCAATAGGTGGCGGCTCAGGTCCCGCGCCTCTCTCTGGCCATCTTTGTCGAGGGGTTGATCACAGGAGAGAGCCAATAGTGTATGACCTGAGACCATACCAGGGTCTCCCTCAGTGGCTGGAACCGGCCCTGTCTCCAGTAAATAGTCATAACGCTGTTGGGGTGATAACGGCCTGTCGTTTTCAACATCCCGATCAAGTATCAGGGCATAGCCAAGCGCATGAAACATCTGAATCTCAAATCGACGCAGAACCTGGTCTTCACGTCGATCGCTGGCAAGCAGCGTCAACGCTTCAGTGTAGAAGCTGAACAACTCCTCATGGGGATCATTTCGTTCCAGCAACCGCATCAACAACTCATTGAGATAGAAGCCGCAATAGAGTGCTCTACCCTGAAGTGCGGGAGCCCTTCCGCTCTGCTCATAACCGGTAAGGGTCTTGACCTCACCCTTCCCACTCCATTTTAGTTTAAGTGGAACAAAGGGTTGCAGAAGTCCGGCACCTGCACTGCGGCCACCCATCACTCCCCTGGCAATCGCTGGAAAGCGACCCTGGTTGAGAGTAAAACACTCGATCAGCAAACCACGGTTGGCGTAGTGTCTGCGGTGCAGAAGAAAGGCAGGTTCAAGCTGATATGTTGTTTTCTCAGTCACTGTACCCAAGGCGGTTCAATGCGGCTTCATCACTAGACCAACTTTTCTTGACTTTGACCCAGAGCTGAAGAAAGACTTTTTTACCGAAAAACTTCTCCATATCGATCCGTGCCTGAGTAGCCACCTCTTTCAGGGCCTCTCCTTTGCTACCGATAATGATATTTTTTTGCCCAGGACGTTCAACCCAGATCAAGCCGTGTATCCGGTAGAGCCCCCCCTCATCATGGAACTTTTCAATCTCAACTGTCAACGCATAAGGGATCTCTTGGGCATAGCGTCGAGTGAGTTTTTCACGAATCAACTCTGCCGCGAAAAAGCGTTCTGAGCGGTCGCTAATCTGATCATCCGGGAAGAAATTATTCCTTTCGGGTAGCTCTGACAGAACTCGCGTTTCGATTGCCGCCAGATTATCTCCCTTCTTCGCAGAAGCCGGGATGATGGTGAGAAACTGATAGCGATCAGACATCTCGGAAAGAAACGGCAACAGTGTATCCTTCTGCTTCTGCTTATCTACTTTATTGACTATCAAAATCGCAGGTACATCAGACTGCCCGATGCTATCGAGAACGGCTTGATCCTCTTCGGTCCAGCAGAGAGCCTCAACCACGAACAGCAACAGATCAACACCGGCAACGGCTGTTTTGGCCGTCCGGTTGAGGTAGCGGTTCATTGCATGATCGGTACGCTGATGGATACCCGGTGTATCGACGTAGACAATCTGCCCATGGTCCATGGTTTTTACACCGATAATGCTGTGGCGGGTGGTCTGTGGCTTATGTGAGGTAATTGCCAGCTTTTGACCGATCATGCGGTTTAAAAGTGTTGATTTGCCGACATTGGGACGGCCTATGATGGCGCAGTAACCGCACCTGTTTTCTATCGCATCAGTCATTCTTAATCTGCCCCAATAGTTGGGAGGCGGCATCCTGCTCCGCCTTCCTCCGGCTTCCACCAGCACCGACTGTTTCTGCCTCCAACTCCTTTACCAGACAGCGAACCTTAAACTGCTGCTCATGCTGCTCACCGCTTACATCAATGATTGAGTAACTGGGAAGTTGTAGCTTTCTCGCCTGCAGTAGCTCCTGCAGACAGGTTTTTGGATCTTTGTTTTGAGACTCTTTATTAAGAGAGGCGAGCTCTTCTTTGAACAACTTAAGAATGATGCGCCTCGCCTCGCTATACCCCCCATCCAGATAAACAGCTGCAAACAGTGCCTCCATCGTATCCGCAAGTATCGAACTGCGAGAGTGGCCACCACTGCGCAGCTCACCCATTCCCAGATTTAAATAGTTGCCCATATTGAGATTCCGGGCGAGCTTAGCCAGTGTGTCGCCTTTTACCAACCCAGCCCTTAAACGGCTCAGCTCGCCCTCATTAGCATCGGGATATTGGTGGAAAAGTTCATCCGCAATAACAAAGCCAAGAATAGCGTCACCGAGAAACTCCAGGCGCTCATTATTGGCCTTTCCTACACTTCTATGGGTGAGCGCCGTCTCAATCAGGCTATTGTCATCAAACTTATAATCAATAGCGCGTATCAGCCGTTCAGCGGGCTCTCTCAATTCGCCACCAATCTTATCTTCTCGTTGAAAGAGACCATGATATCGAGATTACCCACCATGGTTCTTCGCACGGTATACACCACGGCGACATCCAAAATACCGGAACTCACTTTTACCGACACATGATCTCTCTTTAGGTCGTAGAGTCCGTTGATATCGAATCTGCGCATGATTATTTTCTTAATCTCTTGGGGACTTTTTCTGGTGATAAGCGCTTCACCTTTAAGTGACTGTACAACCGTTCTCACCGAGTAGTTCTGCAGATAAATCGGTAATATTTTCATCCCGACCATGGCAAAAAAACCGATCAGTGCCAACACAATCAGCCACCCGGTAAATGTCACTCCTTGCTGTTTCTTATACATAGCAGACACGACAACACCTCATAAAAATACCATCTAGTTAATGCTACTGCCTAACCGGCTCCACGAGATCGGAAATCCTGAGCGGTTTGCATCCCAACTCATCCATATAGCAAAGGCTTTTCCGACAAGATTCTCTTCCGGCACCAGCCCCCAACAACGACTATCGTTGCTGTTGTCCCGGTTATCCCCCATAGCGAAGTAGAAACCCGGTTTGATAGTAATTGGCCCTTGGGCTAGTACATGACATCCGTAGCCAAAATCAGGGACTCTTGGATTAACCAACACCAAGTGCTCTACCTCACCCAGGAATTCCCGGTTCTGCTTGGCTCCGGTCTCTGAAACGCCAGAGCCTTCACCGGAATAGAGACCCAGTGGGACCTGTTCCTGAGGTTTACCGTTTACGTAGAGCGTTTTGTTCTGGTACCAGAGCGTATCGCCCGGGACACCGACCACTCTCTTAATATAGTCAACAGTCGGATTTTGTGGATACTTAAACACCACCACATCCCCTCGTTGTGGGTCGTCCAGCTCGATCACCTTCTTGTTGAGTACCGGTAGGCGTATACCGTAGGTAAATTTATTGACCAGAATAAAGTCACCCACCAGCAGGGTTGGCATCATGGAGCCGGAGGGAATACGAAAGGGTTCTACCAGAAAAGA
Source organism: Sedimenticola sp. (assembly GCA_040505915.1). Classification (GTDB taxonomy): domain Bacteria; phylum Pseudomonadota; class Gammaproteobacteria; order Chromatiales; family Chromatiaceae; genus Vondammii. The sequence goes on from JBEVXV010000246.1 coordinate 4,963, forward strand.
GCGCAATACCAGCACCGCGAGGATAACCGGAAAGAAAGAGCGAGCGTACTCAACCATCAGAGGCTCTCTGACATCACCCTTGCCCACTTTACCCCGCTGTCTGGCAGACGCAAAAAAGAGAGCATCAACCAGCCAGATCAGGCCAGTGATCAGGGTTGCCATCACAAGAAAAAACGGGAAGTCAAAGTTCATAATTTATTTTTATCTCAATCTGTAATTTCAATCTACCGCCCATATTACGATTAGTCGGCAATCACATCCAATCTCATTGCTCAATATGTAGACTAGGAGCCTGTCCGAGAACAGGAGACCTCGTACAAAAACATCATTTTGGCTTCTTTTCTCGGGCAGGCTCTTAGTTATCTTTGCCAACACGCAGCACAGCCAAAAATGCCTCCTGAGGGATATCCACACTACCGACCTGCTTCATCCGCTTCTTGCCCGCCTTCTGCTTTTCCAGCAGCTTACGTTTTCGTGAGATATCACCACCATAGCACTTTGCCGTTACATTCTTGCGTAGCGCCTTCACTGTGGTACGCGCAATAATTTTACTGCCTATCGCTGCCTGGATCGCCACTTCGAACATCTGACGAGGGATGATCTCTTTCATTTTCACCGTCAGCTCACGCCCTCGCTGTTCAGCGTAATCCCGATGAACAATCAATGACAGCGCATCCACCTTCTCTGTATTGATCAATATTTCGAGCTTAACCAAGGGCGCGGCGGTAAAACGCTTGAACTCATATTCAAACGATGCATAACCCCGGCTCACCGATTTCAGCCGGTCAAAAAAGTCGAGTACCACTTCGTTCATTGGCAAATCATAGGTCACCTGTACCTGGCCACCGAGATACTGCAAGTTCTTCTGCACTCCCCGTTTCTGGATACAGAGGGTAATAACGTTACCAAGATAGTCCTGGGGTACCAGTATATGTGCCTCAATAATCGGTTCACGCACCTCATCTATATGGTTGGGTTCTGGCAGATCAGCGGGATTATCGACCATCACGATATCGCCGTTACTTTTCAACACTTCATAGATAACGGTGGGCGCAGTGGTAATAAGATCGAGATTATACTCCCGTTCAAGACGCTCCTGAACGATCTCCATATGCAACATGCCAAGAAATCCACAACGAAAACCGAAGCCTAGCGCCTGAGATGTTTCCGGCTCAAACTGGAGAGCCGCATCATTCAGTTTGAGCTTCTGCAACGCTTCACGGAAATTCTCGTAGTCATCCGAGCTTACAGGGTAGAGTCCTGAAAATACCCGGGGCTGCACCTCTTTAAAACCAGGCAAGGAGGTAACTGCTTTGTTATCTGACAGCGTGATGGTATCTCCCACTGGGGCACCATCGATATCCTTGATTCCGGCGATAACATAGCCCACCTCTCCCGAATTGAGTGACGGACGATTCTCACGCTTAGGGGTAAAGACCCCCACTTTTTCCACTAAGAATAGACGCCCAGTGGACATAATCTGCATCTTCTGCTTGGGCTTGATGGAGCCGTTCATCACCCTGATGAGGGAGATGACACCCACATAGGAGTCAAACCATGAGTCAATAATCAGTGCCTGTAGAGGCCCTGATTGATCCCCCTCCGGTGCGGGTATCACCCTCACCAACTCTTCAAGCAGGTCTGGAATACCGACCCCCGTTTTTGCACTGACATGGATGGCATCGGAGGCATCAATGCCAATAATCTCTTCAATTTCAGTAACTACCCGTTCTGGCTCAGCGGCTGGTAGATCAATCTTGTTCAATACCGGTAAGACTTCCAGCCCCTGCTCAATAGCGGTGTAGCAGTTGGCCACACTCTGGGCTTCAACGCCTTGGGCGGCATCGACAACCAGTAGCGCACCTTCACAGGCGGCTAGAGACCTTGAGACCTCATAGGAGAAGTCCACATGCCCTGGGGTATCGATCAAGTTGAGCTGGTACACCTCGCCATCCTTAGCTTTGTAGTCGAGAGTAACGCTCTGGGCCTTGATGGTAATACCGCGCTCGCGCTCGATATCCATGGAGTCAAGCACCTGCTGCTCCATCTCGCGCTCACAGAGTCCGCCGCACAGCTGAATAAAGCGATCCGCAATGGTCGATTTACCATGGTCAATATGGGCGATAATTGAGAAGTTTCTGATATGTTTAAGGTCTGTCATCCGGCATCCGCCGCCGGTAAAATCTGGCAGCCTACAATTAAGCCAATATTCTGAATGAATATTGCCCTTTAACTAACTGAAAAACGGAGTCTTTCAAATGAAAAACTCCGCCATGAAAATATTTCCTAACCCTCTCAGGCCAATTGCATATAGTAACTCAGATCAAGCGGCACTCATATAGCATCCGTTTTAATCAAATATTAGGGAGCCTCTGAGCAAGTCATGACCGATCGCCTTGCACTCAGGAGGTACCATTCAATAAGAACCACAGCCAAACCTTTTTCACTGTTTTACTTCCCCGGTACCTGCATGGCGAGGAATATTGGCCCACTGCTGCGCATCACTAACACATTGATATACCGCCCCTTTGGCAGCCGCTCCATCTCCACCTCAAATTCCGTCACACTCCTGATCCGTTTGTTGTTGATCATCTGGATGACATCGCCTTGACGTATCCCCGCCACCTGGGCTGGCCCACGCTTCACAGCCTCCACCAATACACCACTTTTGGCATCGAGCTTAAATTGGCGCAGCAGTTGACGTGTAATATCTCTAACTACCAGGCCAAGAAGATTCTCGACACTCTGCTTCACCTCTTTGGATGCCAGCTCAATCTTGTCATCGGCTGGCAGCTCACCAATCTCAACCGTGAGCGCCTTACTCTTGCCACTGCGCAACACCAATACTTTAGCTGGCTGATTCACTCTGCTGGCACCGACCAGAGGCGGCAGCATCGAAGAGTCATGAACCTCCTTATCGTTGAACTGAAGAATAATATCACCCGCCTCTATGCCCCCCTTTTCTGCTGGACTGTCGGAGAATACCCTCGCCACCAGAGCGCCCCTGGGTTGCTTCATACCGAAGGAGTCAGCTAACTGGCGAGTCACATCCTGGATCTGAACCCCCAGCCAACCTCGGCTCACCCGGCCTTGATCCCGCAGCTGATCGGCCACATTCATCGCCATCTCAATTGGGATGGCGAAGGAGAGCCCCATAAACCCCCCTGTCCGACTGTAGATTTGCGAATTGATGCCCACCACTTCGCCGTTAAGATTAAACAGTGGCCCACCTGAATTACCTGGATTGATGGCGACATCGGTCTGGATAAAGGGTACGTAGTTTTCGCTAGGTAGGTTACGCCCTTTGGCACTGACGATACCGGCGGTAACCGAGTGATCAAAGCCAAAGGGAGAGCCGATAGCCAGCACCCAGGCACCCACCTTCAGCTCGCTACTACTACCGATGTTTACCTTGGGCAGCCCGTCGGCATCTATCTTCAGCAAGGCAACATCACTGGCTTTATCCATGCCAATAACTTCTGCCATATACTCATGGTGACTATTGAGGCGCACCAGAATCTCATCGGCACCACTGACTACATGATAATTGGTCAGAATATAACCATCAGTGGAGATAATAAATCCCGACCCCAGGGACTGGGCATCGCGCTCTTGTGGTTCACCCCGGCCTAACCCTTCACCGAGAAAACGCCGAAAAAGCTCATTAAGCGGGCTATCTTCAGGTAGGTCTGGAATCTGAAAATCTCTAAAATCTCTACCAAACTGTCTAAGTTGCTTTCCATGCTGCTTGGTGCTTATATTGACCACCGATGGACTGTTGTCAGTTACAAGCTGCGTGAAATCCGGCAGAGTTTTGGCATTAAGAGTCGCTGATACTGATATCAACAAAAACATCAAGAAAAAACCTATATATCTGCCGCCAACTCGCTTTGTAAACATAAAAAACTCCTAATCAAAAATTGTGGCTATCCAGAGTCACCTGGACACTATCTGCACGGCGCAATATCACAATTTGATACGCCTTATCCCGGCTGATTCTGGCGGCATAAAAGCGCAAGTAGAGCAGCCCGACTAACAAACCTAATAGACCACTAAATATAACCATCGGTTCCGTCGATTTGAATTCAAGCAGAGTGGCAAACCAGCGCCCAAGTAGAGAGAATAGAAAGAGCGAAAACAGAGGGACAAGATAGAAGATGACGGAACTCTTCAGTAGTGCAGATTCAGCCACGCCGAGAACAACCTGCTCACCTGGCGCAGCACTTATACTGTTAAGTACATTGAACGAGCTGCGGCGCCGCCCAAACACCTTCGATATGGCGGATACTCCGCAACTTGTGGAGCCGTCACAACCACCACAGGTGGATTTTCGTTCAGTTTCAACGGTGGCAAACTCACCGTCAGTGGATAAAACCAGGGCTTGTTCTTCAATCATCGAACCTGCGCAGTGCCTTAGCGACCTGCTCCACCGTCTGTGCGGGTACCTCACCGATTACCGTCACCTGATACTCCTCGAAACGGTTACCAAAAGCGTTGATCGCGCCCATGTTGGAGCTGCCATGCAATACGGCATCTGTACCCACTTTCTCAATATAGAGGGAGAGTGAAGCAAGGCCGTCTGATATGACAAAGTGGTCCATAGCGGCGTCACTCTTCCCGGCCGATTTTCTGGCATGGAGAGTGACCGCATAACCGGCCGGAAGAGCGTTGAATTTCCAACGTTCATCACGTCCCCCCTGCATCTTCCTCAGGGGTTTCTGTTGAACCCACTGATAATCCTCCTTGCCTGCAATAGAGGGCTCCGTCAACCCTTCAATGTTGCTATCGACCTGCAACTGAGTAAACATTATCTGGGATATGGCATCGCCATTGGCATTGAGCATATCTGTTTTAAGTGGCAACCCATGCTGCTTATCGAGGTAGATTCGGTAGCCGTAGCGATAGTGATCCTTGGGTACAATGGCAATGACAGCCACCGCACGGTCGGCCACCCTCGCATCGTCCAGGTTGAAGAAGCTGTAGTGATCGTCAAGTTGATTGGCATCAACAGACATTACTGCCCTAAAGCCCTGTCCTAATACCCGGCTTCCGATGGAGACAGACCTGGAATCCGGTGCAATACAGGTCACTGACGCATTATCACGAACAACCTCACGGGCCACACCGTTGAGAGAGATCAGGCGTTCACTCTCACCTTTGCTGCCGACGCTATGAACAATGCGCATACTCTCCAGGTGGTTGTCATGAAGATAGACAAAGGTGCCTTCGTAACTGAGGGTATGAACTGCATTGACCATCTTATCCAGCCAGACTCTCACCTCTCCCTTGTTTGTATCTGCCGATACCCGCAAAGAGATTAGCAATAAACTCAGCACTAGAAGAGGTAATAGACGACGAAGCACCATCGGACTAACGGCTGCTGTCATAGGTGACAAAACTCGCATAGGGCGCTACTCCCGACATAGCACCAGAAGAGGCAAACTCATTATGGTTAACCAGATAACGATTGAGTTGAGACTCAACCTTCGGTTCAGATAAGTTCTTCCAGCGCGTAGAGGTACGTTCAAGATATGGCGCACTTGCCGATGAAGCGACAACCTCTACCCCATTACCATCAGCCTGCCCTTGCATCTGGGGTAACAGATAGACCGCCATAACCGCAACTGAGGCAGCAAGGGCGGCACCCACCATCGGTTTGGCCCAGTGGTGCAATCGACCCTCAGTTTCAGAGTGGCTACTACTGGCAGGCGCAGCAATGATCGCAGGCTCTAGCTTGAGGCGCTCTCGAACCGAGTCGGCTACTCCATGGGGAGAGATTCTCACCCCCTCACCGCGCATAACATCGCCTATCAACTGATAACTATCCCAGCTGTCATGCAGATCAGTATCACCCTGGAGCCGACCAAGAAGATGTGCCCTCTCAATAGGAGCAAGTTCATCATCCAGTAACGCTGAAAGTTGTTCTCTAATTTCGTCAGTCATGACCGTCATAAATCACTAAGCAGTAGTTAGGCCAGCAGTGGCTGCAGCCTCTTTTCGATCGCCGCGCGCGCACGGAAGATTCTTGATCTGACCGTACCCACAGGGCAATCCATTGCCCGAGCGATCTCCTCATAACTCAAGCCTTCCAGCTCTCGCAGTGTAATTGCCGTGCGCAGATCTTCCGGCAGGTCATCGATAGCAAGGCGAACAGCATCCGCCAACTCTCTCTCAAGAGCATGATGTTCCGGCGTTGCCATCTCTTTCAGGCGAATACCGGAATCGAGCTGTTCTGCCAGCTCTGCATCAATATCGCTTCCTGGTGGGCGCCGCTTCCTGGCAACCAGGTAATTCTTTGCTGTATTGATGGCGATACGATAGAGCCAGGTGTAAAACGCACTCTCCCCCCGAAAACCGGGAAGGGCTCGGTAGGCCTTGATAAAAGCCTCCTGTGCAACATCCTGTGTCTCACTGGCATCCCTAATATAACGAGAGACCAGATTCATCACCTTCTGTTGGTACTTCAGTACCAGTAGATCGAAGGCCTTTTTGTCTCCACGTTGTACACGCTCAACCAGCTCCTGATCTACCTTTCGCTCGCCCATCCGGGCTTACCCCCTAATTTTGGCAAGCAATCTCTGTTGTTCACTGTAAATTGACAGCCTGTAATGAAATAAGTTCGGTAACTATTCAGCTGGGTTTGGGGTACGGAGCCGATTGCCCACATGGTTGTAGGCAATCGACTCCGCACCCCAAACATCAACTGATATAGTCATGTTCTACATTTGTGGTTCTCGAAACCGCCAAGATAGGCTAGGATTCGTTGACTGAACCATTCCCCATCAAAAGGGGGTATATGATTCAGGATTATGACCCTAAGACGGAAATCCAGCAATCCCTGATGAATACTCACCACCATTTTGATGTTTTGGTCATCGGCAGCGGTGCTGCCGGTCTCAGCCTGGCTCTGCGCCTTCCGCAACACTTGCAAGTTGCTGTCATATCCAAAAGAGCGCTTTCAGAGGGCAACACCTACTACGCTCAGGGAGGCATTGCCGCCGTACTTGATGAGAATGATTCTATTGAATCTCACATCGAAGACACCTTTGATGCCGGAGCCGGCCTCTGCGACAGAGAGGTCATTCGGCAAGTAGCGGAACACGGCCCCGAAAATATCCAGTGGCTGCTGGATAAAGGTGTCGATTTCACCCGAGAGCAGCCACCCTCCGATGGTTTTCACCTTACCCGAGAGGGGGGACACTCTAAACGCAGAGTGGTTCACGCGGCAGATGCCACCGGCAAAGAGGTCGAGATTCGTATTGAGCAGGATGCAAGGAACCGCAGTAACATCCATCTGTTTGAAGACCACAACGCCATCGACCTGATACTGGCGAACAGAGAGCAGGGAGCCAATAGACGCTGTGTCGGAGCCTATATTCTAAACACTGAGACAAGCCATGTTGAAACGGTTCTGGCGAGTGTTACTGTCATCGCCACCGGGGGGGCGAGCAAGGTGTATCTCTACACCAGCAACCCCGATGTCGCCACCGGTGATGGCATCGCCATGGCCTGGCGTGCGGGCTGCCGGGTCGCCAATATGGAGTTTATTCAGTTTCACCCAACCTGTCTCTACCACCCTGAGGCCAAATCATTTCTGATTACCGAGGCGATACGTGGTGAAGGCGGCAAACTACTGCGGGCCGACGGCAGCCGCTTTATGCACCGCTTCGATGAACGGGCAGAGCTGGCCCCCAGGGATATCGTAGCCAGAGCTATCGATCATGAGATGAAACGGCTTGGAGAGGATTGCGTCTACCTCGACATTAGCCACAAGCCAAAAACGTTCATTATCGACCACTTCCCGACCATCTATAGCCGCTGCAAAGAGTATGGCATCGATATCACCAAAGACCCTATACCAGTAGTACCGGCTGCACACTACACCTGCGGCGGCATCATCTCCAATGCCCTCGGCCAGACCGATATCCCCAACCTCTATGCCATTGGGGAAGCCTCCTATACCGGTCTCCACGGAGCCAATCGCATGGCCAGTAACTCTCTGCTGGAGTGTCTTGTTTTTGCGCAGACGGCAGCAAATGATATTGCTGCAAAAATTGACTCCATCCCCAAGCCCCCCCAAATATGCGCCTGGGATGAGAGCCGGGTAACCGATTCAGATGAGGAGGTGGTGGTCGCTCACAACTGGGATGAACTGCGTCGTTTTATGTGGGACTACGTCGGTATTGTTCGCACAAACAAGCGGCTGGAGCGAGCGAGACGCCGTATCAACCTGCTGCAACACGAGATCAGAGAGTACTACAGCAATTTCCGCGTCACCAATGACCTCCTGGAGTTACGTAACCTGGTCGAAGTAGCCAGCCTCATCGTGCGCTCGGCCCAGAGTAGAAAAGAGAGCCGAGGCCTCCACTACACGCTCAATTTCCCTAAGCGTGATGACCGTTATCAGTGTAGCCCCACCATCCTTATTCCGGACAACTACGACCCGGAGTAAAAGATCGATTAACTATTCAGCGGGTGCTCGGGGTCGGAGTCGATTGCCCACATGGACGTGGGTAATCGACTCCGACCCCTGGTGAAAATAGCCACAAAATCAGCAACTATTCTGTTGCTGATACAAGAAAGAAGAGAAGAAGAGGGTCAGGTCTCCCATTGCACATTCGGAATTCGAGTATGACCAGACGGTGAGCTGGTAACCGGCTAATCTGTCATGAGTATGCAAAATCTGCAGCTCACAGCTCATTTTGGGATCTGTAGGGTACCTCTTGTGCTGCGTACCCCTGTCAGCGGGATATAGAGGAGCGGGATATAGAGGCATCCAGACCCACGTTCTTGGTGTCTGCCAGTGTGTTCGGTGTTTTCACAGCATTACTACCGCCAGCGTTTTGCGTGTCAGGGCGTGAATGCCCCTTCTTGTGACAGGGAAATTGATTGACTTTATAGATTGAAATTCCTATTCTTTTTTAGCAGGCGCCGGATACCCACCGCAATTGCCGGGCGGGGGCGATCGTTGCAGCTGCGACTTATCGGTGGGTTATATCAGTTCACGCGCCCGGCATGATTGTTTGCGACTTCACTACCGATCTGACGTCCAAGTTGCAGTAGCAAACGGTTGAGGGCGGCGACATAGCCACTGTACCCACCCGCTCCGGCATCCACACTCAAAGAGAATGGATAAATTGCCAGTTCTTTGCGGCCAGCGTCATCAAGCAGGCTCCAAGAGCCAATCAGAGCCACCTCCCCACTCAGGCCACCATCAAACCTCAGGATATCCAGCTTCACCTGGTAACGAATCACCCTGTGCCGTCCCCAGGGGTAGCCTGAGATCAGATCGATACCGGGTTCCTCTGCAAGCTGCTGGGTCAGCACGCCCATCATATTCTGCTCCAGCTCACCAGCCCAGTGATGAAAATCAGCCACAACAGCACCATTTTGCCCATCGCGGCTCACAATTTGCGGCCGTTTGAGGTAGTCGGGTAATTTGAGCGGACCCAGCCCGATGGAGAGGCCATCTGCGCTGGATGAGTCCGGCACTGCGGAGGATTCCACCGTTAACAGGTAAAAGGTGGTAGGTGCGGAGGACTCGATCGTGATACAGCCCGACAACAGGATCGTCATCAGCAATAGGAGGGCAACTCTCATCGGCTCTTTCCTTTCAATAGGGATTCAGGGTGACGCTCCAGGTACTCGGCCATGATCCGTATGGAACGGGCTGCTGCAGAGAGCTCCTCCAGGGTCGCCAGTAACTCGTTACCCAATACGCCATCATGGGAGGTAATACCTCGCAACCCCTCCATCACCTCGGTAGAGGTTTTGATCAGGATCTTGGCATTAGCCGCTACTTCTGAGACATTATTCATCAGTGGGCCGGTCTGACGGCTCATGGTGCTCAACAGTTGGTTGCTCTGCTTCATGACCTGCAGCATCTCCTGAACAGCATCGGTCAATGCCTGGTCGTTGACCAACTCATCCACCCCCTTGGCGGCGTTTTTCAGATGCGCGCCTATCTCCTCAATGGGCACGCGCTCAAGCTTGACCAGCAGGGAGTTGAGATTGCGCGTGATGCTGGATAGGGCACTGGGTGTGGCTGGAAGTACCGGATAGCCGTTGGACTTCGATACCGTTCCCGGTGGCAGTTCCGGGTGAAAGTCCAGTTCGATGAACAGTTGTCCCGTCAACAGATTCCCGGTTTGCAGACGCGCCCTCAATCCTTTACCAACGAGTTTTGCTAGTAGATTCCGGACGTTCTCAGAAGCCTTGTCGTTATCGTTAATCTGATCCGTGATGAGTCTTTCCGGCTCGATACCAAGGAGCACAGGAATGCGAACACTCCCCTCATCCGCACTCTTCTCCAATCGAATATCCTGTACCGTACCCACCCGAATACCGCGAAACTCTACCGGAGCGTTGACCGTGAGACCACGGACTGTGTCATCAAAATAGACGAGGTAGGGGACGGTGATCGTGATAGGACGCTCTTCGGACTGTTGTTTGTCATCATAGAGAACGAAGGCGCTATCCACCTCCGCCGAAACTCCATTTTCTCGGCCGCCAGGTGAATCAAAGGCGACCCCACCGGCCAACAGGGTGGTAAGCGACTGCACATCTAGGCTGATACCCTCGGCAGAGAGATCCAGACCGATCCCTCCAACGTGCCAAAAACGGCTCTGCTGCTTCACATAGGCGTCGTGTGGTGCGTTGATATAGATATCGATACCGATATGACTGTGATCATCCGACAATTTATAACGAACCACTTCACCAACCTTGATACTCCGGTAGTAAATTGGAGCGCCAAGAGTAATGGAGCCCAACTCTCTTGCCTTGAGGTGATAGGTACTTCCCTTGGAGTTCGACAACACCGTGGGTGGCTCTTCAAGACCAATGAAATCACGCTGTGGTTCGCCATTGCCACCTGGGTCAACCGTGATATAAGGACCACTGAGAAGAGTGTTGATGCCGCTGATGGAGAGTCCATCGATACGGGGGCGAACCACCCAGAAACGGCTGGCGCTCGAAAACCTTGAACTGACGACCCGTTTTATCTCCGCCGTAACAATGACATGGGAGAGGTCTCCTGAGAACTCGATACCGTTCACCACCCCGACATCGATATCCTTGTACTTGATCCGGGTCTTCTTGGCCTCAAGCCCCTCGGCATTATTGAAGCGAATATGGATATCCGCACCGTGCTCCATAAAGTTCTGGAACACCAGCCAGCCGCCGATCAACGCAGCGGCCAGAGGGAGAATCCAAACCAGGGGAAACTGTCTCCTCCCGGTTTCAATTCGCGCTTTCGGTGGTTCCTCTATAGTCATCCTAATCCGTTGTCGTGTCTGTTGAAAGCCAGTGCTGATCCCAGATAATCCTGGGATCAAAACTCATTGCCGCAAGAATCGTGAAGATAACCACCATGGCAAATGCGGTTGCCCCGATACCGGGTTCAATAGTGAATATCTCACCCATCTGAACCAGCGCCGTCAGCAGCGCTACGACAAAAATATCCACCATGGACCAGCGGCCGATAAACTCCATTGCCTGATACAGGCGAGTACGCTCCACCCGCCGGAATCTGTAGCCCCATTGCACCGAGAGCAGTAGAAATCCAAGGGCTAGAATCTTGATCATCGGCACCAGTATACTGGCTATGAAGATAACAGCAGCCAGGAGAAAATCCCCATCTTTAATAAAGAAGATAACGCCGCTCATAATGGTATCAGTACTCTGCCCCCCAAAATAGGTGGTCTTCATTACCGGAAGCAGATTGGCGGGGATGTAAAGAATCGCCGCAGTGAGCAGCAGCGCCCAGCTCCGGGCAAGGCTATGTGGTTTTCGAAAACTGAGATGGCTGCCGCAACGGGGGCAGTGTTCACGCCCGTCACCGGTTGATTTCACGGCAAGCCCACAGAGGTGACAGGAGTATATTCCCTGATTGATCGCCCGTGGGCCTCGCCACATCATCGGTTGTCACTCCCTATAGATCCAAGATCCTCCCACCATAGCTGGACATCGATCTTTACGGAGGCCGCAGTAAAAAAGAGTATCACGAAGATAAAAGCAAAAAAGCCGGTCCCGTAGAGCAGGTCAGCAGTATCCGAAAGTTTCATCAACGCCACCAGCATCCCAAGCATAAACACATCGATCATGCCCCATATTTCAGCGCTGTGGATCAACTTTAACAAAAACCGGCTGGCTGGAAGCGCCCGCCTTAAATAGAGGGCCGAGAGCAGATAGAGACTGGCGGCAATGACAAAGCCCGGGGCCAATACCGTGCTGAGCAGCACAAACAGGGCCAGTGGCTGCATACCGGCATCCCAGAGCGCGGTGGACGAGGCAATGAGTGTGGCCGCCTGGGTGCCGTTACCCATCTTCAGCACCAGGAGCGGGTAGATATTGGCGATGACAAAGAGGATCAGTGATCCGACCATCAACGCCAGAGGTATATGTAGCGAACCGGATGGGTTGGAAAGCAGCCTGGAACGGCAACAGGGACAATAGGCCACCCCACCGCTGGGTAGTGAATCGATGGTGGTAAGGGCATCGCAACTGCGGCAGACAAGGGTCCTGTTCTCAATTGTTCTCAATGCCACCCCCCTTTTTGGCGCCATGGCGAATCGTCACACCACGATCCACCTGGACAAATATCCGCACCTGCGGAGTAGCGAGTATAGCTGTTGATGCTCGCCAAATCGACGCCGCAAAGGCCCCTGAACGCAGGGCGCTCTGAACCGTGACGACTTCTTCAGCAAGCCACCGGAGGTGCGCTAAACGATCACCTCCGGCTGCTGGTCGGTGAACCAATAGTACATTATCAGGACACCCATTACATTATCAGGACACCCATACATTATCAGGACACCCATACATTATCAGGACACCCATGACTTAAGAGTCAGAACAATAGACCTGTATCGTTGTGCTTGAGTGATGGGTGTCCTCGTGTTTCTCGTGTTTTTCTGTCAGCGGGCTATAGAGGCGTCCAGACCCATGTTCTTGGTGTCTGCCAGTGTGTTCGGTCATTATCAGGACACCCATGACTTAAGAGTCAGAACAATAGACCTGTATCGTTGTGCTTGAGTGATGGGTGTCCTCGTGTTTCTCTCGTGTTTCCCTGAGTGATGGGTGTCCTCGTGTTTCCTCTTGAGTGATGGGTGTCCTCGTGCTTCTTATTGACCTGTATCGTTTGAACATTATCAGGACACCCATGACTTAAGAGTCAGAACAATAGACCTGTATCGTTTGTGCTGAGTGATGGGTGTCCTCGTGTTTCCCTGAGTGATGGGTGTCCTCGTGTTTCTCCTGAGTGATGGGT
>JBEVXV010000247.1:0-2796 GCA_040505915.1 Sedimenticola sp.
AACGTTGAGTTGTCGTGTGCCGGCCCTTGCCATCATCTTCTCTTATGCCTCTCGTGCTTTGCCGCTTTTCACCGAGCAGTGTATTAATAAGTGTTGATTTCCCCACCCCTGAAGAGCCCAATACAGCTATAGTGACTCCTTCTTTTACCCAAGGAGATAGTTTGCTGACACTCTCTTGATCTAAACAATTAATGCCTTCAACCATCAAAAATGGATCTAGCGCTTGAATCTGCTCGACAAAGCTTTGGGGGGATTCTGACTGGTCACTTTTACTTAACAACACGACCGGTTCTGCACCTGACTCATTCACCAAAGAAAGAAAACGTTCTATCCTATTCAGATTAAAGTCATCATTCATCGAAGATACAATGAAAGCAGTATCAACATTGGCAGATATGAGCTGCCTCTTCAATTTACTGCCTGCGGCCTTTCTGGAAAAACAGGTTTTACGATCAAGTAGACGTATTACATGTTGCTGACTATCTAACAGTAGCCAATCACCTACAACCATTTCAGGCATAATTGCAAACAAAGGTATATTGAAAACGCCTGACTCTGTGGCTACAGTTATTTCAGATTTATACTGCTCAACAACTCTTGCAGGCGTAGCGTCATCCCACTCATCTAACGAGAGCTGCTGCTGAAAAAAGGCTTGCCAGCCCAAATTAGAAAGTGAACTTAAGTATGGCATCATCAATCTCTTTAACTTTTTGTTAGTATAAAATAACCAGCCTTAGTACCAACTATGAATTGTATTATTAAATAATATATCGAATGTCTGCTTTTGGCCGCAATGGAACCCCTTTCTTAGCACTGGCCTAGAGCTTACATCATGCTTCTCTTATGCAACAATGCGAAACCTGACCCCCGCTGGTGGAAATAGCTCCCAAATATGTATAGCTGAATAGTTACAATCATTTTTCATAATGATAGCGACAGGAAATAATTGTAAGTTGATTGTCGTCAACTACATATACCAACCGATTACTTTCATCAATACGACGGGAGCAAAAACCGGATAAATTCTCTTTTAATGGCTCTGGCTTACCGATGCCCTCAAATGGGGTTATTTGAATATCAGAGATTAGCTTATTGATACGTTTCAGCGTCTTCCTATCCTGACCTTGCCAATAAACGTAGTCACCCCAGGCTTCTTTTGTCCATGCTAGTACCTCAATCATCAACTAGCCCATGTTTCTCGACTTTTCCTGAACGGTATTGTGCGATTGACTTAGCCAGATGTGCTGCATTGGCTGGACTCTTTAATAGATGCACCGTTTCCATTAATCCATTGAAACAATCTAGAGACATAACAACCGCATCTTCTGCATCTCTGCGTGAAATGACAGTGTAATCACAATCTTCAACTACTTGATCTAATACGCTTTTTAGCCTATTTCTGGCGTCTGAAAAATTAACAACTCTCATAAGGCTTCTCTGTATTTGTACTGTATATTGAACAAGTATAACCCGTCCGCTTAATTGTACAAGTCCAGAGTGTAGTCTTTTTTGATTTAACGCCTTGGTTCAGCCGATGAGGGGAGCGGTAGCGACCCGAAGGTCGGCTGGAACCAAATGTTAGAATTCATTTTCGTTACATCTGGCTGTCAATACCAAGTATAGATCTACTAGTTTATTTACTTTTACATACATGCCATTACCATCAATGAGCTTGCATAAGATTGCTGTCATGAGCTCGGCATCTTCCTGACTTCCTTCCCAATAGCACCGTTGCAGTTTTTCAATGCCGTGCTTCATGCCAAATTTTCTGATTATTAAATATGGCTCTGTAATTCTTCTTGAGTAAATTCTGTTATCCCAAGCCCAAAGCCAACTGCCTGTAGTTTTAGTTAAAGTGCCGACCGGAACAAAAGTATAATAAATATTTTTTCCATCACCAGAACTAAATCCAATAATATTACTATTTTGTATATATTTTGAGTGCTCTAATATAGCAATATTATTCTCTTTTTTGAATCTTGATTGTTTTTTGTACAGCTCATCCTTTGCATTTACATAAAAGCTGCATAATTCATCATGTGACCACTTCATATCAGAGCATTCATTTGTATTCTAACGTCCGCAGAAAGCGCCGCGTTTTTTGCGGTCGCATTGGATGGATAAAGACACCCACCATTTGACATATACTCACCGAGTGCTACAGTAAATAGCACATATATAGAACTATCGCAAGCCAGGGAACGACATGCCAAAACCAAGAAAAGCCCTCATCTGTCTGGATAGCACCCCCTACTACCACTGCATAAGCCGCTGTGTACGTCACGCCTTTCTCTGTGGTGAAGATTCACTTACCGGCAAGAACTACGAGCACAGAAAGCTGTGGGTTGTTGACCGGCTGACAGAACTCTCATCTCTGTTTGCTATCGATATCGCCGCCTACTGTATTTTGTCTAACCATTATCATCTCGTTTTGCGTATTGACAGGCAAGCGGTTGATAACTGGACAGAAACTGAGTTAATGGAGCGGTGGCGACAGCTCTTATCACTGCCGGCACTGGTCACTCGATACGCACTGGGAGGAGACTACCACGCAGGCTGAGATTGACACAGTTCACCAGATATTCGTAGATTGGCGTGAACGTCTCTGTGACATCTCCTGGTTTATGCGCTGCCTAAATGAGCATCTGGCCCGCAGAGCCAATAAAGAGGACAACTGCACCGGCAGGTTCTGGGAAGGGCGCTTAAAAAGCCAGGCGCTCCTGGATGAAGCGGCTCTTCTCACCTGCATGGGGTATGTTGACCTCAACCCAATCCGAGCAAATATGGCGGCAACCC
>JBEVXV010000248.1:0-13903 GCA_040505915.1 Sedimenticola sp.
TTTATACCGTAGGAGCGACTTTAGTCGCGATGAACGTCGCACCAAACCCTTACTTTGTGCCAGATTCCTTCGCGACTGAAGTCGCTCCTACCAGTAAGCCGGGTGAAATTATTCCTAAGTATGTGCCATTCGAGCCGGCCCCCTGCCGTATAAACCTGAGTTACAACAAAAGCCCCACCGTTTGCTCTATTTTGTCCTAGAATTATTTGTAGTGATTGTTTGATGCCCGGTGGAACTCCACCTGACTGATGACAATGGAATTTTTCCAGGGAGATAAAGGTGACATCACCTAAGATCATCGGCTATCTGCTGACCTTTATAGCGGTTAATACGCTGGTCTGGTGGGGGATAGACAACCATCGACAGCAGCATATGGCAGCAGAGCTCGACACCTTTGCCGCCATTGAGATGACTATGGCACGGGGGGCTGCTCATGCCACCCGTGTCTGGATTGATCAGCGCATCAAAACCCTCGGCCAGGATGCCGGAAGCAAAGCCGAAGAGGAGGCGCTAAAAAATATAATAATCCCTCTGAAACTGCACCCACAAACCAATGTCTGGCTATTCCACAACAACGCCCTCCGCTATGGAAGGCGTCCCCCTTTCTCTGACAGCAACAGGGGGAAGAGCATAAAACAGGTCTTCTCTTCCCAAGCTAAACAGGGCGCCAGTCACTTTGATGAGCTGATTGAAGGCGTTACCCTCGGTAGTGAGTCGAGCAGTTGGTATATTCCATCTACCCACCAGAAGCCCGAACATGCCGCCTGGAGTTCAATAAAGATCGGCCCCGATATCTGGACCATCGGCCTCTCCACCCCAGAGCAGGCGATACTCTCATCTGCCAATACAAAATCAGATCAGCAGGGAGATCTGCTGTTGGGAACTGTCATCAGTCTGGTATCTACCCTCCTTCTGCTGCTGGCTATCTATTCACAAAAAAGAGTCTTGCAGCGTTTACAGCTGTTGCTATCAGAGATCGATGACCGGACGATGGTCGAGACAGAGCTGAGGGACAATGAAGATCGATACCGCAAGCTCTTCACCGGAAGCCGGGCGATTCAACTGATCCTCAGTGCCAAAGAGGGCCTGATCATCGATGCCAATGATGCCGCCTGTGAATACTATGGCTATCACCGGGAGGATATGAAGGCGTTGAAGATAGCCGATATCAACACGCTGACAGCATCGGAGGTCAAAGAGGAGCTGACAAAAGCAAAGGAGGAGGGACGCGCCTACTACCTGTTTAAACACCAGTTGGCGACTGGGCGGGTTCGCGATGTAGAGGTCTACTCCAGTCCTATCCGCTTAAAGGGCAAAAGCCTGCTCTACACCATCATCCATGATGTGACCGAACGCAAGATTATGGAGGAGCAGATCAAGCACCTCGGGAGTCACGATGTGCTCACCGACCTACCCAACCGGGCGCTGCTGCTCGACCGCCTGGAGGTCGCTATAGAGAAGGCCAAACGCTATAGCCAGCATATTGCCATACTCTTTATTGACCTTGATGGTTTCAAGGCGATCAACGATGAAATGGGCCACCGAATGGGGGATAAGCTGCTACAGCAGATCAGCGTAAAACTGCAGTTGAGTGTACGCAAGGCAGACACCGTTGCTCGATTTGGTGGTGATGAATTTGTTCTGGTCCTGACAGAGGCCGGCAGCCGCAAAGATATTGCCCGGGTGACCAATAAGACCCAGGCCGCCATAAAAAAACCATTTGCTATCGATGACGAGCAACTGCTGGTGGGCTGCAGTATCGGCATCGCCATCTATCCACAACATGGCACCACCCCGGATCAGCTGATCATCAAGGCGGATCAAGCGATGTATAAGGCTAAAAAGAGGGGCGGCAACAGCATGCACTTTGCACCCGACAGTACAGCTGAGAAGGAGTGAGTTACTCTGCCTCTCGCATCTCACGTTGCTTCCGTAACAAGGTACTCTGGCACTTCACCACATGACGTATAAGGATATCTTTATCATCCCCACGCAGATGAGAGAAGTTGACCCGCAAAGTATAGGGCAGCTCTTCGCTCTCATCACCAATCTCATCACAATCGACCACCTCCGCATAGGTGAGAATACCGGTAAATGACGGCATCAACAGGAGCCTTAGCTCCAGCATCACACCTCTATCAAGTGGCTCTGCTGCATGAAACGCCATACCGGTGGCACTGAGATTGACTGCATAGGCGGGCTGATCTGCAATATCTGAATCCTGCATCAGAAAAGCGCGACCCAGCACCTCGATTTTTTCATCAAGAGCACGTAGATAGCTCGCCAGTGTGGGACGCACCGATTCGATTTGATGCAAGGTTCCAGCCATGCGCTGGGTGATCGCTGCGATCGTACTAACCGCAGTAAAATTGCTCTCAAGACCGTGCTCAAGCCGCTCCAGTCGCTGATGAATATCCTCGGATGGAATCTTCTGGTAACTGAGGTGAATAGTGTCATCAATACGGAAAAATTGCCGCCTATCCTCAGCCTCATCCAGCTGTTTCTCACTATTTGTAATTATATTGTCAGCCAAATTATTACCCCTTGGATGCCCCTGTATCCAGCGTCTCGCCACTATCCACGTCATCACCCCGCTTGATGATCAGCTCAACCCGCCTGTTTTTAGAGCGGCTCTCCCGTGAGTCATTGGGAACCAGGGGGTGGGCATCAGCGTGCCCCTCGACCAGTACCCGCGCAGGATCAATTGCCGAATTCCGTAATAGCGCGTGCACCACGGTGACCGCACGAGCAGAAGAGAGCTCCCAGTTGGAGCGGAAACGCGCTGTTGCGATCGGGATATCATCGGTATGACCGGCCACTACCACCTTGCCCGGTGACTTGGCCACTGCATCACCGATACGATCCATTACACCGTAAAAGGCGGCGTTAAGGCTTGCTCTACCGGATGAAAAAGAGCCCTTCTCCTGGATACGGATAATCACCCTGCCCTTTTCAGTCTCGATATTGACCAGACCCTCTTCAATCTCCTCTTTCAACTCCTCCTTAAGCTCTTCCGCCTGCTGCTCTAACTCCTCCTGAATCTGCTCCGCCAGGGCCGCCTTGGCCTGTTCGACATCAAGATGCTGTTTTTCCACGTCGGTAGTCTGTTGGCGAACCTCGTCAATAAGGCTGGGCTCGGAGACGGTGGAGGGGCTGAACTCCGTCATGATCACACTGGTACCCATCACTACATCATAGACAGGCACATCACGCTGTACGCCAAAGGCGTCTTTCATCGACTCCGCCATCTTTTTGAAACGTGTGGCATCCATCGTTGCGAAAGAGAGCAGCAACACGAAAAAACACATCAGCAGAGACATCAGGTCTGCAAAGGTCGCCAGCCAGGCAGGCAGGCCGGCTTCACATTCCGGACATTCATCTTCGTCCATTGCCGCCTCCTAATCTTTATCGCCCGTAGGGCGCTTGCCCGACGGCAGATAAGTGGATAATAACTGCTCCAGTACCCGGGGATTCATCCCCTCCTGAATGCCTGAGATGGTTTCGAGGATCAGCGACTTATTAGTCTTCTCCAAAGCACAGGAGCGAGCCAGCTTATCCGCCAGGGGCTGGGCAAAGGCGTTGGCGATAACTGCACCGTAGAGGGTGGTCAGCAGGGCTACGGCCATGGCCGGTCCGATACTTGCGGGGTCAGACATGTTGGCCAGCATCTGTACCAGACCAATCAGTGTACCGATCATGCCCATTGCTGGCGCCATGATCGCCATGTTCTTGAACATGGTCTGCCCCACCGCATGGCGTTCAATGGTAAGGCTGATATCCTTGCCCAGCATCTTCTGCACCAGGCCGGGATCATGACCATCAACACAGAGACCTATACCCTGCTTCAGGAAGGAATTACTAATCTCCTGCCCCTCAAGGGCCAGTAATCCATTCTTGCGCGCTACATCAGCCAGTTGAACAGCCTCTTCGATCAACTGTGAAGGGTCATCTGTCTTGTAGAGAAAGCCTTTCAGGCCGATAGCGAATGAGCCTAGAAAATCTTTTAGTGTGACCTGCATCAGCGTCACCATGAAAGTACCACCAACAACAATAAGCAGCGATGGTACGTTGACAAAAAGCATCACATCGCCACCGGAAGCAATAGCTCCGATGATGATACCGAATCCGCCAAGCAGGCCGACAATTGTTGCAATGTCCACAGATTCTCCTTCTCGTTCCGGGTGCCTGGAGTGTTAGGAGGTCAAACTTCAGCCCCCCACTATTTTTATCGTCTCGTTGACATTGTATAGGGTAGCGGTCTAAGAGGTAAAATCTTTAGCCAAAAAAGTGGCTACCTATACGTAACTACCGGAGAATAGCCCCTTCCCTGGCAACCATAACGAGCATGGATTAATGAGTAAGGCTAAAAACAGACCCCTTCTTATCACCGGCTGTTCCAGTGGAATAGGGCTCTGTGTAGCCAGGGCACTGACAAAGCGTGGCTACCCGGTCTATGCCACCACCAGAAGAGAGAAGGATGTGGTGCGGCTGCAGGCCGAAGGCTTGAAATCACTGCAACTGGATCTAGCCGACAGCGAAAGTATCACCTCTGCTGTCGATACCATCCTCGAACAGACCGACGGCAAACTCTACGGCCTATTCAACAACGGAGCCTATTGCCAGCCTGGTGCAGTGGAAGATATCAGCCACCAGGTATTGCGAGAGCAGTTTGAGACCAATCTGTTCGGCTGGCACCAGCTGACTCAGCGACTTATTCCGGTGATGCGTCAGCAGGGCGAGGGGAGGATCATTCAGAACAGCTCGGTCCTCGGCTTTGTCACCCTCTCCTATCGTGGTGCCTATAACGCCAGTAAATACGCACTGGAGGGGCTCAGTGACACCCTCCGCCTGGAGCTTCACGGCAGCAATATCCATGTCAGCCTGATTGAACCCGGCCCCATTGAGAGCCACTTCCGCCGCAACGCCTTCGCCATGTACAAGAAAAATATTGATCCGACAAACAGCCATCACCGCGACACCTACCAGGCAATGGAGGAGCGACTGACTAAGGAGGGGCCCGTCATGCCCTTCACTCTCCCTCCAGAAGCGGTGCTTAAACGCGTCATTCATGCTCTTGAGAGCCCCCGACCACAAGCACGTTACTATGTCACCTTCCCCACCTATCTTTTTGGTATCCTGAAACGGCTGTTACCGATACGAGCGATGGATTGGGTATTGAGGAGAGTGTAGAAACCCGCCTCTGACAACTAACAACCAACAACTTGAAGAACAAAATATGAAGAGTCTTTGGAACGATAACGAGGCCAGCCAATACCAAGGTCACCTGGAGCAGCGGGTCTATAGCTCACGCCTGCTGGGGAGCGATCCCTCCCTGGTGCTCCATGGCGGCGGCAATACTTCGGTAAAGATCACCGAGTGCAATATCCTCGGCGAAGAGGAGGAGATACTCTACGTCAAAGGCTCCGGCTGGGATCTTGGGAGTATCGAAGCCCCCGGATTTACCCCCATTCGCATAGCTCATCTATTGAAGCTTGCCAAACTGGAGTCCCTCAGCGACACCCAGATGGTCAATGAGATGAAGACCCACCAGACACTGGCATCCGCCCCCACCGGTTCAGTCGAAGCGATTCTGCATGCAGCACTACCGTTCAAGTATGTCGACCACACCCACGCCGATGCCGTGGTCACCATCACCAACACCGCCGATGGCGAGGCGCGCATCAAGGCACTCTACGGCGACGAGATGGTGGTCATTCCCTACGTCATGCCCGGCTTCGATCTGGCGCGCATGGTGGCCGAGCTGTTTGCTCAGCAAGCGACAGAGAAGACCATCGGCATGATCCTGATGAATCACGGCATCTTCTCCTTTGGCGATAGCGCCAAGATTGCCTACGAGCGCATGATCACACGGGTCGACCGTGCCGAACAGTACCTCAAAGAGAGGAGTGCCTGGGAGCTGCCCAAGCGGCCAAAACCCTCCTTCGAGCCGGTGACTATCGAGGAGACAGCAGCGCTACGCCGCCACCTCTCCATTGCCGCAGGATGCCCACTGATATTAACTGCAGACCGCTCTGACGCGGTGATGCAATTTTGCCAGCGTGAAGATATAGAGACCATCTCACAGCGGGGCCCGGCCACCCCCGACCATGTTATCCGCACCAAGCGGCTGCCCATGCTGGGGCGTGATGTCGAGGCTTACGGCAACGCCTATGCCGACTACTTCAAAAAACATGCCGCCACTGCCCGTTCGGCGGTGCAGATGCTCGACCCAGTGCCACGGGTGGTTTTGGACCAGCGATTGGGGCTGCTTAGTGTCGGCAAGAGCGTCAAAGAGAGCGGCATCATCGCGGATATCTATCGCCACACCCTCAAGATCATTCAGCGTGCCGAACTGTTGACCGGCTGGAGGGCACTGCCTGCCAAAGATATCTTTGATGTTGAGTATTGGGAGCTAGAACAGGCCAAGCTGCGCAAAGGCAGCTCTGCACCTGAATTGCAGGGTGAGGTGGCGCTGGTAACCGGTGCCGCATCGGGTATTGGTAAGGCCTGTGTCGATTCGCTACTGGCGCGCGGTGCCTGCGTGGTGGGTTTGGATCTAAGTCCCGATATTGCCAGCCTCTACAAGCGCCCAGATTTTATCGGTGTGGTCTGCGATATCACTGATCACGAAGCGGTGACAGAGGCACTGAGTAGCACAGTAAAAACCTTTGGAGGTCTCGACATGCTCGTACTCAATGCAGGCATCTTTCCCGGCGGGAAACGCATTGAAGAGCTGGATGACGCCTTGTGGCGACAGGTGATGGGCGTCAACCTCGACGCCAACTTGATGATCATGCGGGCGTGTTATCCACTGCTGAAACTTGCCCCATCACGGGGTCGTGTGGTGGTCATTGGCTCCAAAAACGTACCGGCCCCAGGGCCAGGCGCGGCAGCCTACTCCGCCTCCAAAGCCGCACTGAATCAACTGGCCCGCGTGGCCGCACTGGAGTGGGGCAGCGAAGGAATCCGCATCAACAGCCTACATCCCGATGCCGTCTTCGACACCGGCATCTGGACTGACGAGGTGCTACAGGCAAGGGCCGACCACTACGGCATGACGGTACAGGAGTACAAAACCAAAAATCTCCTCAAGACCGAGATCACCTCCCACGATGTAGCGGAACTGGCTGCCGCCATGTGCTGCCGGTTATTTGCCAAAACCACAGGAGCACAGGTCCCTGTAGATGGTGGTAATGACCGGGTGATTTAAGAGCAGATTATGGAGCCTAGTTATCCCTGGTGGACATAAAGACAATGAGCGATATTAGCCACAAATAAAGGTGTATGTATACCCGTGTACGATAACTGAAATTCATATTTTGCAGCATCAGAAACGCCGTAGAGTCATTACGGTAGTCATGACGGATGCAAAACGGTCGAGGCATTAACGGATATCGCCCAGGCGAGTCGATTTTAAGGACAGGGATGGCCCAAAACGAGAGACTGCGAGCAGGGAGGAGTCAGAAGCGATGGAAAAGCTGTGTGAATTGTTCGATTGTGAGATAGGAGAACTTTTTGAATATATACCAGGCAAGGAGTAGAAAAAACCTCCTCGCTCCACACCAAAATAGATAACGAGAAAAATATAGAATGCCCCAGCTCGAACATATCGAAGCTATCGAGAAACGCCTCTGGAGTGCCGCCGATAACCTCCGCGCCAACTCCAACTACGCCAGTAATGAATACTTTCTACCCGTCATGGGTCTGGTCTTCCTGCGCCACG
The DNA here is from genome assembly GCA_040505915.1 of Sedimenticola sp. Taxonomy (GTDB): domain Bacteria; phylum Pseudomonadota; class Gammaproteobacteria; order Chromatiales; family Chromatiaceae; genus Vondammii. Next base: position 7,724 of record JBEVXV010000248.1, read on the forward strand.
CATACAGCCGCTACCTGAATATAAGGGAGAAGATCTCTCTCGATCTACCCAGTCGTGGTGGCAAGACGCGGGCACTGACCAAGGAGGACTTCTCTCAGCAGAGCGCCATCTTCCTGGGGCCAAAGGCGCAGTTCGATCACCTGGTGGCACTGCCCGACAGTGAGGATCGTGCCAAGTCCATCATCGAGGCGATGGAGTCCATCGAGACCGACTACGAGAGCCTGCGCGGTGTACTGCCTCTTCGCGTTGATGAATTACAAAACTTGTACAAACCAGGGTTTTATCAACATCATTCCACACGAGGACGAAATGCGGATGTACCTGCTGTTCAATCTCATGAGTCGGGTCGAAGAAATTCGAAGCAACGCAAAAGGCACAACCTATCCTGAGATAAGCAAAGGTCGTTTTCGAAATATGGGTGTTGTTGTTCCGGCTAAAGCTCTCGTTAATGAGTTTGCTGATTTTGCGAGTAACATCGTTCGTGAAGTGTGTACTCTAAAACGATCAACGCTGAAACTTGAACAAGCCCGAGACCTTCTCCTGCCGCGCCTGATGAACGGAGAGATCTCCGCATGACTCTCGAAGACCAAAACACCGACCGTAAGTCATTACGTATCGTCACCGGCAAGAGTGCCAACTGGGAAGAAATCGCCAAGGACTGTGTGTGCTTTGCCAACGGTAACGGTGGCGACTGTTGATCGGCATTGAGGACGGTGAGCGTGAGCCGCCGGAGGGGCAGACGGTGCCGCCGAGGCTTCTGGATAAACTTCGCAAACGTATCGGTGAGTTGACGGTAAATGTTCAGGTGTTGCCCTCCATCCAGCGGGCGGACAACGAGGGCGAATATCTTGATCTGGCCATTGACCGTTCTACCGGTGTGGCTTCGACTTGTGACGGACGCTATTACCTGCGTGTCGGCGATAGCTGTCAACCGGTGTTGGGTGACGATGTGCTGCGGCTTGCCAACGAGCGACCGGGGCAGCCTTGGGAGACAATGAACAGTCGTGTTCTGCGGTGCTTATTGAATGGCGGAAAGCTAACGGCCTTCGTCGCAGCGATTCGCGCCTCTCATCGCGTCAAGGGGAGGGAGAAGGAGGCCGATGAGTTGTTGACGCATTATGCTCTGGCTGAGGGAAAAACCCTCACTTACCTGGGTGTGCTGCTACTGGGGACATCCACTCAGTGCTGCTACTGGGGACATCCACTCAGCGCCGCAACCTGGGCACGGCACCACTAGTTCAGGCGATAAAGTATGACGAGTTGGGCAACAAGGTAAACAAGTGGCTATGGGATGACTGCGCATTGTCACCGACTGAACTGGTCGATGCGATTTGGAACGAGGTGCAGGATTTTCGCGAAACCTATGAAGTGGCAGAAGGATTATTTCGTCGCAATGTACCGGCCTATGACGAAAAGGTGGTACGTGAGTTACTGGTGAATGCGCTGGTACATCGGCCCTATACGCAACAGGGCGATATCTACCTCAACCTTTACCCGGACCGGTTGGAGGTGGTGAATCCGGGTCGGTTACCGCTGGGTGTGACACCCCAAAATATTCTGCACGCCAGTCGGCGCCGTAACGAAGGACTGGCACGGGTTTTTCATGACTTGGGACTGATGGAGCGTGAAGGTAGTGGATTTGATCTCATGTACGATCGGTTGCTGTCTCAGGGGCATCCGGCCCCCGTGCCCGAGGAAGGAACAGACTGGGTCAAAGTGACGATCCAGCGGCGTATCGTAAAACCCGAGGTAATGTGGTCAATAACCGCTGCGGATAAACGGTTCCAGCTCACTCAACGGGAGCGGATAACGCTGGGGGCTTTGGCGCTCAGTGAGGGGATGACCGCTCGTGAACTGATCGCTTTGCTGGAACTTGACGGCGTAGAAGCACTGAAACCTTGGTTGGGTCGGTTACGGGATTTTGATTTGATTCAAAGTGCCGGACGGACCCAAGGTATGCGATATTTCATTGAGCCCACGCTGTTGCAGGCAGCCGATCTTGCGCTTACGACATCTCTCAAGCGTATCGAACCGCACCGACTACAAGCGCTAGTGGTAGAAGATTTATCGCGTTATCCAGGGTCGTCGTCAGGCGCAATCAACCGCCGCATCGGTACCGAAATTAAATATAAAACGCTGAAACGGGCGCTGGACGCACTCGTTCAGGCAAGTGTAATTCGATATGAAGGCATGGGTAAAGGGCGCAAGTATTGGCTGATAGGTTGATAGGCAGCATATCGGACATTTGCGTGCTTATCATGCGGGTTTTTATACCGCCATGTCCGATAAAAATTTATAACTAACTGAATTAGTGTGAGTAATAAAAAATTCAAAGGGCGATATTCATCGGGCTACGGACGATAACAGGGAGATATCTTGTATGAATACTTACGCTGAAAATTCCCCCACCCGGTGCAATCTGCAGCTATTTGGCATGTTGCACCGGATGGAGGGGGTCGAGCACATCGGCTCCGGTATCAGGGGCATCCGAAGACTTTGCCGGGATTATGGGGTATCTGAACCTGAATTTGAGGTCTCTGAGCATTGGGTGACGACGATCTTTCAACGGCCAATAGAGCAGTCTGGCGCACAAGGTGCCGCACAAGTCATTCTGTTTTGTGATGAGCCCCGTGCCGCCAGGGAAATCATGTCGGCGTTAGGTTTGAAACATTGGAAGACCTTCCAGTCGAATTATCTTAAGCCCCTGCTCAAATCTGGCTGGTTGGAGGCGACCATTCCGGACAAGCCAACCAGTCCAAACCAGAAGTACAGGATAACCGATAGGAGCAAAGCTCTTCTGGCACAACTGGAGGATGAGCAACAGTGACTCCGGCTCCTTACACCGAAGATACTCTGGTCCAGCAGACCACTGCCGACTACCTAGAGCAGCAGTTGGGTTGGAAGTCGGTGTTTGCCTACAACAGTGAAGATTTTGGGCCGAATAGCCTGCTGGGGCGTGCTTCTGACCGCGAGGTGGTGCTGATTCGCCCCCTGCGCACGAAACTGATGGCGCTAAACCCCGGCCTGCCGGATGAGGCCTACGACGATGCAGTGCGGCAGATCACCGCCACGGTGTCCACGCAAAGCCTGATTGTCACCAACCGGGAAAAGTACGCCCAGATACGTGATGGAGTGCAGGTCACCTTCCGCAATGCTGCGGATGAACGTGTCCGTCAACGGCTGCGGCTGTTCGATTTCGATACGCCTGCCAATAACGATTTCCTCTGTGTACGAGAACTCTGGGTGTGGGGGGATCTATACCGACGGCGGGCGGATATCATCGGTTTCGTCAACGGTTTGCCACTGTTGTTTGTCGAATGCAAAAACTTGCATAAGCGTCTCAAAGCCGCCTTTGAACAGAACTTCTCCCACTACCTCGACACCATTCCACACCTGTTTCATCACAATGCCATCGTCCTATTCGGTAATGGCGAAAATGCGAAGATCGGCTCCATCACCAGTCGCTGGGAGCACTTTAATGGCTGGAAGCGTTTGGCTGAAGAGGTTCCTGGCGTGGTTGATATGGAGACCCTTCTCAAGGGTGTCTGTGAAAAGCAAAATCTCATCGATCTTATCGAAAGCTTTATTCTCTTTGATGAGACCGCAGGCGAAGCGAAGAAGATCATCGCCCGTAACCACCAGTTTCTCGGTGTAAACCGCGCCATAGCGTCAGTGCGTGACCGAAAGGCGAGGATGGGCAAACTGGGTGTCTTCTGGCATACCCAGGGTTCGGGCAAGAGCTATTCGATGGTGATGTTCACCCGCAAGGTACACCGCAAACTCGGTGGCAACTTTACCTTTCTGGTGTTGACGGATCGGGATGACCTCGATACCCAGATCTACAAGACCTTTGCCAATTGTGGCGTGGTGAGTGACCAGGAGGAGAGCCGGGCCGCCAGTGGACAGCATCTGAATAGAGTGCTGACCCAGCACAAGGCCTATATCTTCTCGCTGATTCAGAAATTCAATCAAAAAGTAGAGCCAGAGCAGCCCTATAGCAACCGTGATGACATCATTGTTATCACCGATGAAGCCCACAGAACCCAATACGGCACGCTGGCGCTTAATCTACGTAACGCCCTGCCCAATGCCAGTTATATCGGTTTCACCGGCACGCCACTGTTCAATGACGACGAGATCACCCGGCGGGTCTTCGGTGAATATGTCTCTACCTACGACTTCCAGCGGGCGGTGGATGACAGGGCCACACTCCCCCTCTACTACGATGCAAGGGGCGAGAAGTTGGGGGTGGCTATCGGCGATATCAACGAACGCATCACCGAAAAGCTGGAGGATTTCGAAACCGATGATATAGATGTGGAGCAGCGGCTGGAGCGGGAGCTGAAGCGGGACTACCACATCATCACGGCAGACAAGCGGCTCGATCAGGTGGCCCGTGACTTTGTGCAGCACTACTCGACCGCTTGGGAGAGCGGTAAGGCGATGCTGGTCTGCATTGATAAGGTGACCTGTGCGCGGATGCACCGCCTGATTGAGTTTTACTGGCAGGAGCGAATTCGTGATCAGGAGAAGGCGCTGACCCAGGTTGCTGATGAGCAGGAGGCGATCTTCTACCGGCATCAAATCGAGTGGATGCGTGAAACCCGCATGGCAGTGGTGGTGAGCGAGGAGCAGGGTGAGGTAGCCAAATTCCAGAAGTGGGATCTGGACATCACACCACACCGAAAGCTGATGAAGGGGGGGATAGAGCTGCCCGATTCGATGCGAAACAGGCCCGAGTACCGCAATATGCAGACGATGGCGCTGGATGACGCCTTCAAGGCGGATGAGCACCCGCTGCGTGTGGCGATTGTCTGCGCCATGTGGCTGACCGGCTTTGATGTACCCAGCCTCTCTACCCTCTATCTCGATAAACCACTCAGGGCACACACCCTGATGCAGGCCATCGCCCGCGCCAACCGTATCAGCGAGGGTAAGAACAACGGTCTGATCGTGGATTATTGCGGCATTCTCAAGCACCTGCGTAAGGCCCTCGCAACCTTTGCCGGTACCCAGCCTGAGGGCGAGGGTGGAGAGATTGATCCAGCAAGACCCGATGAGGAGTTGCTGGCAGATCTAGCTGAAGCCATTGCCTTGGTACGTGCACTCCTCAAAGATCGACACGCCGCGCTCGATAATGTTATCCATAAGACCAGTTTTGAGCGGAATGCAGCCATTGTGGCGTGCAAGGAGGTGGCCAATGAGAACGATGAGAGCCGCAAACGTTTCGAGGTGATGTGCCGCAAGGTGTTCAAAAAATTCAAGGCCTGCATTAACCTCCAGGGTGTGAATGCCTACCGCTCAGATAGGGATGCCATCAATATCGTCTACAAGAGCCTTCAGCAGGATCGTGAACAGGCAGATATCACAGCCATTATTCGGCAACTTCACGAAGTGGTGAATGAAGCTATTGTGGTTAAATCAGATGCTGACCAGTAAAGAACAAGGCCACCCACTACCACCCTACACTTCACCCGCCGACGCTCTTTGTTCCAGCAAACTCTCGGTTTTCGTCCATACTTCCGTTATGAAGAGACAGGAGGCGAGCATGAGTACACCCAAATCCATAAATAACCCTCTCTACAACTTGCTGAAATCGGGTCATGTCGAGGCGTTTAACCAGCACCGTAAAGAGGGAGAAACCTGCGATCTCCAAGGTGCTAATCTGCGAGGTTTCGATTTACGGGAGATCGATACGGAGGAGCTGGATCTAAGCGACTGCTATCTACACCAGGCGGATCTGCGAGGCTTGGATCTATCCAATACGCCGATGGAAGGGGCCAGCATATCCGGGGCACGAATCGCCGGGACCTACTTCCCTGTAACGCTCAGTGCCGAGGAGATCACCCTTTCGCTGCAACATGGCACTCGGATGCGTTACCAAAGCTAACGGGGCATTGTGTAGATTGCCTCACTATCGCGATTGGTAGCCTAGCCTGTCCGAGAATAGGAGAGGCTCCTGGACAGAAGAGACTATTTACGGGAAGCGGCTTTGATCATTACCTGGGCATGGGAAGCGTACTGCAAAGGCTGGGCATCAACCTCGCTATAGCCTAAGGCCAGAGCCGCCCTCGCCTTTTTCTCCAGTACGGCATCCCCCATGGAGAGGGAGAGGGTGATCAGCTCGGCGGCGGGTGAGGGGAGTGGGCCGTCTGAGATCACGCTATCGCTGGCGATGCC
>JBEVXV010000248.1:14003-34673 GCA_040505915.1 Sedimenticola sp.
GCCTGAATATAGAGCTGACTGAGTAACGCTTGTGTATAGAGCATCTTCTCGAAGTGGGGTACCTGCCAACCGGTATCCACCGTATAACGAAAAAAACCGCCCTGAAGCTGGTCACGTAGCCCCTGATTGGCCATCTGGTCGAGGGTCAGCTCTGCCAACGCCAGCAGCCTCTCATCCTTATCTACAGTCAGTCGCGCCAACAGCGCCGACCATTGGGGTGCCATGGGGAAGCGGTTTTGCGCACCAAAGCCTCCTTCCATCTCATCCCCCATCGCCAGCGCCATAGTCACCAGCCCGACATGGAGGCTGCGGGGGTTGATCGGCTGATCTTTGTCAGGAGCGGGCTTGCCGCTCTCCATCTCGCCCGCTGCCCGTCGTGCCATCTTTGCCAGCTGCTCCGGTTGATTACCCCAGGCTCCCTTCAGCTTCAGCAGTAGTTGGTTGAACTGTTCACTGGGGCTATAGGTGAGCCCGAATACCGGGTAGCCCTCGGGGGTGAGAAAAACGTTGAGTGGCCAGCCAGCATGCCCCCGGGTACGGCGGACAAACTCTATCAGGTGCTCATCGAGGGCGGGCTGCAGCTCCCGGTCCACCTTTATCGGTACAAAATAAGTATTAATAAGGGCGGCTATCTGTGGATTGCTATAGCTCTCACGCTGCATCACATGACACCAGTGGCAAGCGAAGTAACCGCTGGATATGAATAGCAGCTTATTCTCTTTCCGCGCACGCGCCAGCGCCTCTTCACCCCACTCCTGCCACTGCACCGGATCATCACCATGCATTGCCAGGTAGGGTGAGGGGTGCTCTTTTAGTTGGTTAGTGAGGGCAGGAGAGAGCCCGGGGAGAAGAAGTAACAGGGTGATGAGTACCGGCTTTAGCACTTTGAAGGGTCTCCAGTTGATACCATTAACGGCTTCTTCTATGGGACTCTGATGAGGAGCAAAGGTTTCATATCAGGGTAACTATTCAGCCATATCTATTTGAATAACCTACGGCAGGGGTCGGAGTCGACTGCCCACATGGATGTGGGTAATGAGCGCGAGCTGGGAGCGGAAGCGTTGCGTCAAGATGGGTGGTAAATGCACCTTTTTACGGCGCAATCGACTCCGACCCCAAGCACCCGCTGGATAGTTACGTATCAGGTGGCTTCTCAATAACCCAGTGCAGATGGATAACTTTCAGGTGGGATGGGATGCACTGACTTTTTGAGAAGTTACTCTATCAGCGTGTAGGATGCTGAAAAAGCGCCCCCCTTTTTAGGTGCGCTTTTTCGAAGTGTGATGGCGTGTTGCAGAGAGTCTGCAACACGCATCACGGCGATGGGTGCCGCGCCTACAGGCGAGGAGGGTAAGCGATTAAATTTGACTCACCAGAGGTGAATCACTCCTCATCCAGCTGGTCGAGAATGCTACGCGCCGCCCTCGCTTGGATATCGCTGCCCTCGGAGAGCACTTCGTAGAGCACCCCTTTGGCACCAATGATATTGCCCTCACTTCTCAGCTGCTGAACCCGGCGAAGTTTCTCTTCCACTGCCTCATGATAGAGGTCATCACTGTCTGACTCACCCAGTTCACCTTCGTCTTCACCCTCCTCCTCCGCTTCGATAAGGTCGAGCTCTGCATCCAGCTCCTCCTCTGTTAGAGGGGTAAAGCGATCAGGGTCGATGGCGCTCTCCGCACCTTCACCTATATTGTGGTCTCCGCCAAAGCGGTCGAGGATATCTTCGTTGGGGGTCGTTGGAGGTGATTCTACACCACCGCCTGTGGTAGCTGCTGCGGCAACGGGAGCACTCGTATCCCCATCATCACTATCTTCTGCTGCTTTGCGCTTCATTTTATCTTTATAGACAAAGCCGGAGAAGATAAGGCCCACCTCAAACAGAATCCACATCGGTAGGGCCAGCAGGGTCTGGGAGATCACATCCGGTGGTGTCAGCAGCATGCCAATACAGAAGGCACCCACAATGATGAAGGGGCGCTTATTCTTCAGTTTTTCCGGTGTGGTCATACCCATCCACACCAGAATAATGGTGGCAATGGGCACTTCGAAAGCGAGACCGAAGGCAAAGAAGAGGGTGAGAACAAACTCCAGATACTGGGTAATATCCGGGATCATATCCACACCTTCCGGCGTGGTCATTTTCATGAACTGAAAGACTAGTGGAAAAACAACGTAATAGGCAAACAGCGCACCACAATAGAAGAGTAGCGCACTGGAACCGACCATCGGCATCAACACCCGCTTCTCATGCTTGTAGAGACCAGGAGCAATAAATGACCACATCTGGTAGAGGATAAACGGCATACCGATAAATATTGCCGCTACCAGTGCCAACTTAAAGGGCGCAAGGAAGGGAGAAATGACGCCGGTGGCGATCATATTCTGACCGTCAGGCAACACCGCCAACAGCGGCTGAGAGACCGCTTGATAGAGCTGATTGGCAAAAGGAAAGAGTATAAAAAATACGATAACAACCAAGATAACCACCCTCATCAGGCGGTCTCGCAGTTCAATCAAATGGGAAACAAAGGGTTGTTCCTGGAGGGATCTAAGTGTCGGATCGTTCTGATTTATCATGGGTCTCGCCGGAAGCTGCTTCCGCGTTGTCTCCGAACTGGGTATACGACTCATCCTCTGAACCGTGCTGTCTCTGCCCCTCGTTTACCGCTTTGTCGGTCTCGTTCTTAAGATCCCACACGGCGGAAGAGGTCTCTTCGATCACCTCTTCAAGGGGGTTAAGTGCCTGCTTCTGTTTTTCCAGAATCTCTTTCAGCTCCTCGGCCTTGATCTCCTTCTCAATCTCCGCTTTAACGGAGCCGATCATGCTACGTCCCTTACCCATCCATTTGCCAGCGGTATGAGCCAGCTTGGGTAGACGTTCAGGACCGACCACTAACAGGGCAACAACCCCGAGGATCAGAATTTCAAAAAAACCGACATCAAACATGTTTCAAAGCATCACCGAGCAAGCGTACACAGGGGGGGCTGAAAAAAATTCAGGACTTCTCTTTCTTCTCGACGGTGGCCTCACCCTCGATCACATCATCTTTATCAGCCTCTTCCAACTTCGCCTGGTCAGCCTCTTCCTCGCCCTTCTTCATGGCGCCTTTAAAACCTTTTACCGCACCACCCAGGTCACTACCGATATTCTTCAGGCGTTTTGTGCCGAACAGCAGCAAAACAATCACCAAAACGATCAACAACTGCCAAATACTGATTCCACCAAAACCCATCGTCTTCTCCAGATTTTCTAACTAACCACAGGCTCTATCGCCTGCATAATAATTTCCACCAAAGCGGACTCCGTTCTGCTGAGAGTAGCAGATCATAACCGAAAATCGCTTTCCGCGCAGAAGGTTTTATTGACTACGATTCGCCTTCTCTTCCAGACCGGAGAGACCGAAGCGCCGATCCAGCTCATTTAGCACATCCTGCGGACCCAATCCCTGCTGTGCCAACAGCACCAGGGTGTGAAACCAGAGGTCCGCTGTCTCATAGATAATCTTATCCGCCTCTCCATCCTTGGCGGCCATTACTGTCTCTGTAGCCTCTTCACCTATCTTTTTTAGAATGGCGTCGAGACCCTTATCGTAGAGTTTAGCCACATAAGAGGAGTCAGGATCGGCACCTTTACGCGCCTCCAACACCTCTGCAAGACGATTCAGGGTATCACTCACAACCTCACCTCCACTCCACGCTCCGCCATATACTGCTTGGCTTCACTTATGCTGTACTCAGCAAAATGAAAAATACTGGCCGCAAGGACCGCGTCCGCCTCACCCTCCACCACACCATCCACCAGATGTTGCAGATTACCAACGCCGCCAGAGGCAATTACCGGCACAGTTACCGCTCTGCTGATGGCACGGGTCAGCTCCAGGTCAAAACCGATTTTGGTGCCGTCACGGTCCATGCTGGTCAGCAGTATCTCACCCGCACCGTAGGCCACCATCTTCTGCGCCCATTCAATGGCGTCAATCCCAGTTGCCTTACGACCACCATGAGTGAAGATCTCCCACTTTGAGGGCTCACCCTCGCCACTCACCCGTTTAGCGTCAATTGCCACCACAATACACTGAGAACCAAAGCGGCTGGTCGCCTCTTTGACGAATTCGGGATTAAACACGGCTGCGGTATTGATTGCCACCTTATCAGCTCCGGCGTTGAGCATACGCCGTACATCATCGGCAACCCGGATACCACCCCCCACCGTGAGGGGGATAAATACTTCACTCGCCACCTGCTCAACCACATGGACGATAGTATCACGGTGATCCGAACTGGCCGTGATATCGAGAAAGGTGATCTCGTCGGCACCCTCTTGGTTATAGCGCCGGGCCACCTCTACCGGATCACCGGCATCCCGAATGTCGACAAACTTAACGCCCTTAACCACACGGCCGGCATCAACATCGAGACAGGGGATAATACGTTTAGCTAACATTTCAGTTTTCTCAACTTTTGAGTGTCAAGCGATCCGCCAATGACTGACCTTCAGCAAAATCGAGACTCCCTTCGTAGATGGCGCGTCCGGTAATAGCAGCAGTGATATTGCTGGTCGCTGCCTGACACAGTGCCTCAATATCACCCAGGTTGGTAATACCACCGGAGGCAACAACCGGGATGGTGATGGCGTTAGCCAGTGCCGCAGTCGCCTCAACGTTAGGACCGGTCATCATACCGTCACGACCGATATCGGTATAAACGATAGAGGAGACACCATCTTCTTGAAAACGACGGGAGAGCTCAGTCACTTCGTGATCGGTCACTGTTGCCCAGCCGTCGATGGCAACCATACCGTCTTTCGCATCCAGACCAACGATAACATGACCGGGAAACGCCTTGCAGGCACGCCCGACAAACTCAGGCTCCTTTACCGCCTGGGTACCAATGATGACAAAATTCACCCCGGCATCCAGATAGGCCTCGATGGTCTGCTCATCACGGATACCTCCACCCACCTGAATCGGCAGATCGGGATAGGCCGTTGCGATATCACGGATCACGCCACCATTAACAGGCTCACCAGCAAAAGCCCCATTAAGATCGACCAGATGCAGACGACGGGCACCGGCGGCCACCCAGCGACCGGCTACCTTCACCGGATCATCGGAGAATACCGTCTCGTCATCCATCCTTCCCTGGCGTAGACGAACACAGCGGCCGTCTTTTAAATCAATGGCAGGTATCAGTAGCACGATGTTACTCCCGGATTAAATATTCCAATCAACAAAATTCTTCAGCAACCGCAACCCGGAATCGGCGCTCTTCTCCGGGTGAAACTGGACGGCAAACAGGTTGTCACGGGCAATATTGCAGGGAAAAGTGACGGCATAGTCCGTCGTCCCCGCCACCAGATCCGCATCAACAGGATCGATGTAGTAACTGTGGACAAAGTAGAAGCGGCTGTTATCTTCAATCCCCGCCCACAACGGGTGTGACTGAACCTGATGTACCTGACTCCAGCCCATATGTGGAATCTTAAGCCGTCGACCATTGGCGTCCGTTGCTGCGGGAAAGTGATGGACATCACCACCAAAAAGCCCAAGCAGGTCTGTGCCATCATTCTCTTCGCTGTGAGCCAGCAACACCTGCATCCCCATGCAGATACCGAGAAACGGTTTGTTACGGGCGGCATCAAGCACCGCTTGATTGAGGTGATGATCAGAGATCGCCACCATACAATCACGGGCCGCGCCCTGTCCGGGGAATACCACCCGATCTGCATCATGGATCAATTGAGGATCATCGGTCACCAGCACCCGGTCAGCTCCAGCGGCAACATGCTCTATTGCCTTGGAGACCGAGCGCAGGTTACCCATGCCATAGTCGATTACTACAATGGTTTTAGACATAAATTAATAGACTGCCAAATATGCGGGACTGAGCTAGGAGCCTGTCCGAGAATAGGACACCTACTGCGGAAAGCTCCTAGAGACTACCCTTGGTGGAGGGCAAAATACCCGCCATCCGCTCATCCTTTTCCAGGGCCATGCGCAAGGCGCGGCCAAAGGCCTTGAATAGCGTCTCTGCAATGTGGTGCGCGTTACGTCCACGCAGAGCATCCAGGTGCAGCGTCACCACAGCGTGGTTGACGAAACCCTGGAAGAACTCGTAGAAGAGCTCGGTATCGAAGTCACCGATATTCGCACGGGGAAACTCAACGCCAAACTCCAATCCAGGACGCCCGGAGAAGTCCACAACCACACGCGACAACGCCTCATCAAGAGGTACATAGGCGTGGCCATAGCGACGAATCCCCTTTTTGTCACCCACGGCCTGAGCCACCGCCTGGCCAAGGGCAATACCTATATCCTCGGCTGTGTGGTGACCATCAATCTGCAGGTCACCCTTGGCGACGATATTGAGATCAATCAGACCGTGGCGCGCCACCTGATCCAGCATGTGCTCCAGAAACGGCATGCCGGTATCCAGATGAGCCTCGCCCGTACCGTCAAGGTTCAGACTGACCTTGATCTGGGTCTCCAGCGTATTGCGCTCGACTTCTGCTGTGCGCTGCATTTTCTCGACTCCCCTGGGAGTTGACTTCAAAAAGCGGTAGTTTACGACAATTGCGGGGGGATTGCTCCTGAATTTAGCCCATCCAGAGACTTGAATAGAGGGCTATGAGGCCACAGAGAAGATGCCGTGCTATGGGTGAAGTTTGTAACTATTTAGCTCACCTGCAGCCAGAAGGTGACAGGACCATCGTTGGTCAGGCTCACCTGCATATCAGCGCCGAACTGACCGGTCTGCACCGGGTGATGAGCCGCCACCCCTTGGGAGCAAAAATAGTTGAACAGTCGCTCCCCCACTTCTGGCACGGCAGCACCGGAGAAGCCAGGACGGGTACCCTTGCGCGTTTCAGCAGCCAGGGTGAACTGTGGCACCAGCAGCAGGCCGCCATTGATGTCACGCAGGGAGAGATTCATTCGATCATCGGCATCAGGAAAGACCCGATAGCCGAGCAGACGCTCCAGCAGGCGATCCGCCTTGGCCTCATTATCTTCGCGTTCAACACCCACCAGCACCATCAAGCCCCGGCCTATCTCGCCGAGAGTAGCGCCGGACACCTCAACCCGGGCACTTGAAACCCGCTGCAATAGCGCGATCACACGCCATCCTTATGCACTTTTAACATTAAACAAACTCCTAAGAACCTAAAACTGCAGTTGACCGCTTCCATTATGTAACTTCTCAAAAAGTCCGTGCCATAGCGGGTGCAGTAACACCTTTTCAGGAGACGCGGCGAATACCTCCCTGTACGCTCACAGCAGCATCCCTGCTGCTGTACCTCCTGAAAAGGTGTCACTGCACCCACCTGAAAGTAATCCATTTGCACTGGGGTATTTAGAAGTTACCCATTCTGAGGCTAACCTGCTGATATAAATACCATTGAGTTCGATTTACCATTTTCACCTGCGGGGTAAGTCACGCTACGACGAGAATTGAACGCTTGCGGTGGCACAAAATCAAGGGGGCAATAGCAGGCTATTAGCAAGATTTTCAACGCCGATATTGCGCTTCCTGAGTGCAAGGCAATCGGTCATAACCTGTTCAGCGACCCCTTGCTGTCGGATAATGACTACAAGACTGAGCGAAACTGCGTACAGTTGCCCTCCAACTTTTGTGGCAATCTATACCCGTCGCCAACACAAGGATGCCCACGGAGTGGCACTGTTCACCAGGGAAGAGTCCACGGATTAGGATACCTATTCGTCAACCAAGCCCGGCGGCACAACCCCGACAGCAAGGATTGCTATCGGGGTTTTCTTTTTCCAAAAATTATCCAGCTGGAATTCAGAAACAACCCCCTCTCCGTGAAGCTCTCCACTATTTCTCCGCTTTCAGAAAAATCCTACAGTAAGTGAGGAAGTTACTCCATAGCTGAAACACCCCATAACGGCGATACTTTATCCGTCGGCAGACAAGCAAGGAAATTCCGAAGGATTAGGTACGAACATACACGGATGTAGGGATACGGACACCCACACAAGCCAAGCCCGGCGATAAAGACCCTGACAGCATGGAGTGTCGTCGGGGTTTTTTCTTTGAGCACCTACTGAATAGTTACGAATGAATTACCTTTAACTGTTGCTTGAAAGGCCCTTCTCTTACTCAACTCCATAGCTAACCGGTGAAAACAGCCCCAGAGGTAGGTATAGCTAAATAGTTATCAGAAAAACCCTACACTGATCTCTGTAGTTGCTTATAGGCAGACGGGATAAATGTACTGCAAAGTAATACAGTCACTTGAATGGTAGGGGGCTGTATTACGCGGGCGCGTGGCGTGCGGCCTCTTCTGAACTGGTGGCACTACACCGACAGCTTTCGCGGCTGACGGGGTTTTTATAGCTTACCCTTCAAAAATGTAAATAGTCCATTCAGTAACTAAGCGCCAACCTGTAAACGCGACACACGCTTGCGCTCGTTTTCGGTCAAGTGACGCTTGCGAATACGGATAGCAGAGGGAGTAATCTCCACCAACTCATCACCTTCGATAAACTCCAACGCCTGCTCCAGGGAGAATTTGACCGGTGTCGTCAGGTTGATGGCGTCATCCTTACCGGAGGCACGCACGTTGGTCAGCTGCTTGCCCTTGAGCGGATTGACCACCAGATCGTTATCGCGGGAGTGAATACCGACAATCTGCCCCTCATAGACCTCATCCCCAGGGGAGGCAAACATCTTGCCACGCTCCTGCAGGTTGAAGAGGGCAAAACCAAGCACCTTGCCTTGGCCATTGGAGACCATAACACCATTTTTGCGTGGTGCGATACCGCCACTCTGGGCCGGACCATAGTGATCAAACACATGGTACATAAGGCCGGTACCTGAAGTGGTGGTCATGAATTCGGTTTGGAAACCGATCAGGCCGCGGGATGGAATAACGTAGTCGAGCCGCACCCGCCCCTCACCATCCGACACCATATTCTTCAGATCACCTTTACGGGTACCCAGAGCCTCCATCAGAGCGCCCTGGTGCTGCTCTTCTACATCGACAGTGAGTTGCTCATAGGGCTCACACACCTCACCATCCACCTCGCGAAATATTACTTCGGGACGGGATACGGCCAGCTCAAAACCTTCACGCCGCATCGACTCAAGGAGTACTGACAGGTGCAACTCACCACGACCGGAGACCTTGAACTTCTCTGGATCTGTCCCCTCCTCTACCCTGAGTGCAACATTGTGAATCAACTCCCGCTCCAGGCGCTCCTTGAGCTGCCGCGAGGTAAGGTACTTACCCTCCTTTCCAGCAAAGGGTGAGGCGTTGACCTGAAAGGTCATGGAGACAGTGGGCTCATCCACACTGAGCGCTGGCATCGGCTCAACATGCTCGGGATCACACAGCGTATCGGAGACGTTGGGTGCATCGATACCGGTGATGGCGATAATATCGCCAGCAGAGGCCTCGTTCACCTCATGCCGCTTCAGCCCCATGTAGCCATAGACGAGACCGATCTTTGCCCGCAACACCTCGCTGTCGGACTTGGCCACTACCACCTGCTGGTTGGGCCTGACAGTACCACGGGTCACTCGACCGACCGCAATAGCACCGACATAACTGTTGTAGTCGAGATTGGAGATCTGCATCTGGAACGGGCCATCACGATCTACCTCAGGTGCCGGACAGTGCTCCACAATGGCCTCAAACAGGGGTGTCATATCCCCATCGCTTATATCGTCCTCCAGCCCGGCGTAGCCATTGATGGAGGAGGCGTAGATAATAGGGAAGTCGAGCTGCTCATCGGTAGCATCCAGGCGGTCGAAGAGTTCAAATACCTGGTCGATGACCCAATCTGGACGGGCACCGGGCTTGTCGACCTTATTCACTACCACAATAGGGCGTAGACCGTGGTTGAAGGCCTTCTGGGTGACAAAGCGGGTCTGCGGCATCGGCCCCTCCTGAGCATCCACCAGCAGCAGCACTGAATCGACCATCGACAGCACCCGCTCAACCTCGCCGCCAAAATCGGCATGCCCCGGGGTATCCACGATATTGAAGCGGTATTCGTTCCAGTTGATGGCAGTGTTTTTGGAGAGGATAGTGATGCCCCGCTCCTTCTCCTGATCATTGGAGTCCATCACCCGCTCTACTTCACCAAAACGCTCACCCAGAGTACCCGACTGCTTCAGCAACTCGTCTACAAGAGTGGTTTTGCCGTGGTCGACGTGAGCAATAATAGCGATATTACGAAGCTGTTTCATGGCAGGAGACTGTCCAGAGCGGGAGGAAAGAAAGCCGGGCATTATAACCAATTAACTGACAACGTATACCTTATTATTGGAGAGCATCTCTAAACTGAATTGATACAATAGCTATTCTTACTTCATAAACATTGGGTTAGGCTCTGCTTTTAATAGAGAACAAGCAATAGAGCAGACATCTATCTGTCACTATTATTAATTAATCGTTATCCACAAACTCTGTGGATAACTCTGTGGAAAAAGAGTGTAGATTAGCTTCCATGGCCCATACCCGCTTGGCTGAGGTCAAATTGCACATTTTTTACACAAGAGACTTATATATTATTTATCAAGTAGTTATTACTTTACCGCTGAGGAGTAAATAAGCCATTGACAAGCTAGAGCAAGATAAGATGAGCCTCCCTGAGATGTGTATAACAAAATAATAAAAATCGATAATTGCAGTATTAGTTTGGACAGTTCGCCGCCTATCTGAAAAAATAGGGGCATTATCTTAATCTCCCCTATCTTCCGAGGTCAGTGTGAAGAAAATCGTTCTTGCAATACTATTGGCATCCGCCCTCAACAGCCTTCATGCCGAAACCCGCTATGTAACGGATATCAACAAAATCACCCTGAGATCGGGCGAAAGCACCACTCACAAAGTGATCCGCATGCTACCGAGCGGTCAGGCGCTGGAGCTGCTTTCCAGCAGTAAGGAGAGTGGCTATTCCAATGTCCGTACTAAAAACGGCCAAACGGGCTATGTTCTCACCCGCCTGCTGATGTCCATCCCCAGCGCCAGAGAACGACTGGCTACCGCTGAGGCTAGACTTAACGAGCTGGAGAAGGCACCAGGGCAACTGACCAGTCAATTGATACAACTACAGAGTAATCACAAGACACTGACCACCCAGTTTGGTGAGCTGGAGACGGTAAAGCAGACGCTTGAACAGGAGTTGCAGAGCATTCGCCGCACCGCCGCCAATGCCATCCGCATCTCTGGCGAGCGCAATGAACTTCGCCAACAGGTCACCGGACTTACCCATCAGGTGGAGGAGTTGAAGCAGGATAATAGAGAACTCACCAACAATCAGGCTCAACGCTGGTTCCTGATTGGTGCAGGGGTAATTGCAGGGGGCATTCTTATCGGCCTGATTCTTCCTCGCCTGCGGGTACAGCGGCGCAAAGATACCTGGTGAGGGGTAACTTCTCAAAAAGTCCGTGCCATAGGGGTGCAGCAACACCTTTTCAGGCGATGCGGTGAATACCCGTCCATAGGCATTCATCACAGCAAGTGACTACGGCCACCCCCACGTTACCTCTTGAGTTGCGATAGATCCCTCACTGCACCGCGGGCGGCGCTGGTGGTCAGGGCCGCATAGGCCTGCAGTGCCAACGACACTGCCCGCGTGCGGTTCTCCGGCTGCCACGCCTGTTCACCCTTTGCCTTCATAGCAGCACGTCTTGCAGCCAGTTCATCATCACTCAGCATCACATTGATGGTACGGTTTGGGATGTCTATTTCGATGCTATCCCCCTCTTCCACCAAACCTATGATGCCTCCCTCAGCCGCCTCGGGTGAACAGTGTCCAATGGAGAGACCGGTGGTACCACCGGAGAAGCGGCCATCGGTAATCAGCGCACAGACCTTGCCGAGCCCCTTCGATTTCAGGTAGCTGGTAGGGTAGAGCATCTCTTGCATTCCTGGGCCACCTTTGGGGCCCTCGTAGCGAATCAGCACCACGTCACCCGCTTTAACCTCATCGGCCAAAATTGCGGCTACCGCGCTGTCCTGACTCTCGAAGATGCGTGCCGGGCCGGTGAATTTAAGGATAGACTCATCCACTCCGGCCGTCTTTACGATACAGCCCATCTCCGCCAGATTACCAGAGAGTACCGCTAACCCACCATCCTGACTGTAGGCGTGGGCCTTATCACGAATACAGCCATTAGCGCGATCCAGATCGAGATCCGGCCAACGACACTCCTGACTGAAAGCCACCTGACTGGGAACACCGGCGGGGCCGGCAAGATAACGACTGCGCGCCTCTTGGTCATCACTACGACCGATATCCCACTTGGCGATTGCCTGCCCCAAGGTGCCGCTGTGAACTGAGCCTGCATCACTGTGGATCAGTCCCGCCTTCTCCAGCTCACCGAGGATGCTGATAACACCACCGGCGCGATGCACATCCTCCATGTGGTACTTCTGAGTTGAGGGGGCGACCTTGCAGAAGTTAGGTACCTTGCGCGAAAGCCGGTCGATATCAGCCATAGTGAAATCGACCTCTGCCTCATGGGCGGCAGCCAACAAGTGGAGCACCGTATTGGTGGAGCCACCCATGGCTATATCAAGGCACATGGCATTCTCAAACGCCTCAAAACCGGCAACACTGCGTGGCAGTACCGAGAGGTCATCCTGCTCGTAGTAGCGTTTTGCCAGATCTACCACCAGACGACCCGCCTCCAGAAACAGGGCCTTGCGATCGACATGAGTCGCCAGCAGTGAACCGTTGCCGGGTAGACTAAGCCCCAAGGCTTCAGTCAGACAGTTCATCGAGTTCGCAGTAAACATGCCGGAACAGGAGCCACAGGTGGGACAGGCGGAGCGTTCGATGGCATCCACATCCTCATCCGTCTCGTCGGGATCGGCGGCGGAGATCATGGCATCCACCAGATCCAGCTTCAGCTCCTTACCGTGTAAGGAAATTTTGCCCGACTCCATGGGGCCGCCGGAGACAAACACCGTAGGAATATTGAGCCGCAGTGAGGCCATCAACATTCCCGGGGTGATCTTGTCACAGTTGGAGATACAGACCATGGCATCGGCACAGTGGGCGTTGACCATGTACTCAACCGAATCGGCGATAATGTCACGCGACGGCAGTGAGTAGAGCATGCCGCCGTGTCCCATGGCGATACCGTCATCGATAGCGATGGTGTTGAACTCCTTGGCCACTCCACCAGCGGCTTCGATCTCCCGTGCGACCATCTGCCCCAGATCCTTGAGATGGACGTGGCCTGGAACAAACTGAGTGAAGGAGTTGACCACTGCAATAATCGGCTTATCGAAGTCACCATCCTGCATACCGGTAGCACGCCAGAGTGCACGAGCTCCGGCCATATTGCGGCCATGGGTGGTGGTGCGGGATCGATACTGAGGCATAACTCTCTCCGGTATGTAACGGTGTATAAAAAACGGTGGTCGACAATTATCCACATTTTAACGCCATCAAGCACCTATAATGGTGCCTTTTGACACTACACTGAATCCGTCACCCTGCTACGGATGCAGGTATAATCTCATCTCTTTACCACACTACACTAACAATCGACGACTGGATTAATGAACCTGCCCTCACTTATTTCAATGATTGAGCAGCTGATCGCCTCCCCTTCGGTGAGCAGCATCAACTCCGGCTGGGACCAGAGCAACCAGGGTGTCATTGAGCACCTCTCCGACTGGATGGAAAGCCTGGGCTTCACTGTTGAGATTCTGCCGATCCCCGGACAACCTGGAAAATCGAATCTGATCGCCAGTGCCGGTAGCGGACCTCATGGCCTGGTGCTGTCAGGGCATACCGATACGGTTCCATTCGATGACAATCGCTGGAACAGTGACCCATTCAAACTGACACAACAGGGGGATCGTCTCTACGGGCTCGGTACTTCTGACATGAAGGCCTTCTTTGCCATCGCCATTGAAGCCTTGCGTGATCTCGATCTGAAACGGCTCAAGCAGCCGTTAATTCTACTCGCCACCGCAGATGAGGAGAGCACCATGTGCGGTGCCCAGACCCTGGTAGATAGCCATCGCAAACTGGGCCGCCACGCGGTCATCGGTGAGCCCACCGGGCTACGTCCGGTACGCATGCACAAAGGCATCTCGATGGAGACCATCCGGCTCATTGGCCGCTCAGGTCACTCCAGCAACCCCACTCTTGGTGTGAACGCCATGGAGGGGATGCATGAGGTGATCGGCGAGATTCTGGCGTGGCGGCAGAAGCTGCAGCGTGACCACAAAAACCCTCTGTTTGAGGTAGAGGTCCCGACGGTCAACCTCGGCCATATCCATGGTGGCGACAACCCCAACCGTATCTGTGCCGAGTGTGAGCTACAGATCGATATCCGCCCTCTTCCCGGCATGAGACTGAAGGATCTACGGGAAGAGCTGAGAGAGCGGATCAGCAACCGCCTGAAAGACTCTAAACTGCAACTTGAGATGGAGTCACCCTTTAGTGGCATCCCAGCGATGGAGACTCCTCTAACAGCAGAGATCGTCAACGCTTGCGAGATATTGACCGGCCACCCTGCCGGGGCGGTGGCCTTCGGTACCGAAGCGCCCTACCTGCAACAGCTCGGCATGGAGACAATTGTTCTTGGTCCAGGTGATATCGATCAGGCCCACCAGCCCGATGAGTACCTTGGCCTGGAGCGGATTGAACCGATGGTGGGAATAGTGCGGCAGCTGATCAAGCGTTTCTGTCTTTGACAGAAAATCAGAAAAGACGGTATCAAGAGACAGGGTTGTAAGGTGAAGATGAGCAGCCCTCGGGGCGATATGATTTTGCAGAGGGTGTGCGACGTTCTTCGCGGCGGGGAGAGGTGGAGTCTATCGTCCGACAATACCCTGGGGCAGAGAGAGACGCGCCCCCACCATAATCTTATTACGCGCATACCAGCCGCTATTCATCTCCAGAGCATAGAGCGCAGGGGCACTGGAGCCGTGAATCTCTTTTCCCCCATCCGGTATCATGGTGGCCATATTAAGTAGCACTCCATCAGCGTCAAAGAAGCCGACATCGAGAGGTATCCGGGTATTGAGCATCCACATCTTCTGCAGCTTCGCTTTGGGAAATACCATCAACATACCCCGGTCACGACCAAGCGACTCTCGATGCATCAAACCCTGATGCCGACTATCCACCGTTGCCGCCAGCTCGACACTGATTCTGACATCCGCCAGCTGAATAGTAATTAACTCACTCTCCCAGCAACCAGAGAGCAGTAGCGGGATCATCAGGAGCATATATCTGGTCATTGAGTAGAGAGTCCTCGAAATCGTGGTCAATGGTGTTTAAATCAGGGATACTCTGATTTTATCCAGGGTCTCCCTGGGGTGATGATTCTATTCTACTTGGCCATGCTGAAAAAAATCATCTATAACTGAATGCTACACACGCTTCTCAGCTATTCAGATAGCTGATGATATTTGCACAAAGCACCCAAGTGGGAAATGAAAGTGGCAAAGAGAGAGAGAAAACAGCCTGATCCCTTCATCGACTGGTTCCGCAGTTCGTCACCCTATATCCATGCCCACCGGGGTAAGACCCTGGTTATCAGTTTTGGTGGCGAAGCGGTAGCGGATGAGCGCTTTGCTGAGCTGGTGCACGATATTGCACTGCTCCACGGTCTCGGCATTCACCTAGTGCTGGTGCACGGCGCCCGCCCCCAGGTCGAAGAGCGGCTACACCTGCGCCAGGTAGAGATGCAGTATATCAACGGCCTCCGTGTCACCGACGATGCTGCACTGAGCTGCGTCAAAGAGGCGGCGGGAACGGTGCGCGTTGAAATTGAAGCGCTGCTCTCCATGGGGCTGGCCAACTCACCCATGGCGGGTGCCAAAATTCGCGTCGCCTCGGGTAATTTTGTCACCGCTCAACCCATCGGTGTAAGAGATGGCACCGATTACGGTCACACCGGTCAGGTGCGGCGTGTCGATGCCGAGGCGATCCGCCAGGTACTGGCATCAGGTGCCATAGCACTGATTCCGCCTCTCGGTTACTCACCCACAGGCGAGGTATTCAACCTTAGTGCCGCCGATGTCGCCAGCGCTATCGCCATTGGCGTGGGTGCCGATAAATTGATTACTCTGATCGAGGGCCGGGGGCTGCGTGACAGCCGCAACCGGCTACTGACCAATGTGGTTCCAAGGGAGGTGGATGCCATTATGAAACGGCGTAAGCAGCTGCCGGAGGATTTTGTCCAGCAGTTGCACAGCGCCATGAAGGCGTGCCGTAGTGGGGTAGAGCGCACCCACCTTCTCGATCGGCGTATCGACGGTGTGCTGCTCAAGGAGCTGTTCACCCGAGATGGCGTCGGCACCATGCTTACCGCCGAACCTTACGAAGAGATCCGTACCGCCCACATCGATGATGTCGGGGGTATTCTTGAGCTGCTCGCCCCACTGGAGGAGAGCGGTGCCTTGGTGCGTCGCTCACGGGAACTACTGGAGACTGAAATCGACCGTTTCAGCGTCATTGAGCTCGACGGCGCAGTGATTGGTTGTGCTGCACTCTACTGCTATCCCCAAGAGGGGCTGGCAGAACTCGCCTGCGTCGCAGTACACCCCGATTATCGCAAAGGAAAGAGGGGTGATACCTTGCTACAGCATATGGAGAGTCGGGCACGTAACAGATCGATAAGCCGGCTGTTTGTCCTTACCACCCAGACCGCCCACTGGTTCCGTGAGCGAGGCTTCACTGCATTGCCGGTAAACTCTCTACCGATCAAGCGGCAGGCGCTCTACAACTATCAGCGCAGCTCAAAAGTCTTCGTTAAAGAGTTGTAGGAATATGACTGGAACCAACCTCAGTAAGGGAAGAGAGCGTCTGTAGGAGCGAATTTATTCGCGATCAGCTCCGAGGTCTGTTCATCGCGGCGGGGCGCCGCACCTACAGTAGAGTAAGTATGCACCACTCACTCAGAGGCGCCTTGGGCTCGGTGATATTTTTCCAGCAGATCCTCTGTGGTCAGCGGATAACTATAGTAATAACCCTGGGCCGACTCGCAGCCAATCCCTCTGAGGAACTCGGCCTGAGCACCCTTCTCCACCCCTTCGGCCACAGTAGTGAGGCCAAAAGCATCTCCGAGGGCAATAATCGCCTTCACCACCTCGGCATCACTGCTGTCATCAAGCATGTCACGAACAAACTCCTGGTCGATCTTCAGTGCATTGACGGCAAAACGGCGTAGATAGACCAGCGAGGAAAAACCTGTTCCGAAGTCATCAATAGAGAGTTTCAGCCCCGCCTGGTGCAGCTGCTTAAGTTGCTCAAGAGGCTTACCACTGCTGTCCATAAATACCGACTCGGTCAACTCCAACTCAATACTCTCCGTTGGCACCTCATACTCCGCCAAGATCGATAGCACCTGTTCAGCAAAGTGACTGCTCTTGAGTTGGATAGGGGAGACATTGACCGCCACGCTCCCAGGATCAAACCCCTGCTCTCGCCACTCAACCCACTGCCTGCAGGCGGCCACCAACACCCAGCGCCCGAGGGCGTAGATTTGCCCCCGTTTCTCAGCCAGTGGAATAAAATTAACTGGCATGATTAAACCATCGCGGGGGTGGTGCCATCGAACAAGCGCCTCCACGCCGATTAGGTGATTGTGATTAAGGTCGATCTTCGGCTGGTAAACCAGGCTCAGTTCAT
Source organism: Sedimenticola sp. (assembly GCA_040505915.1). Lineage (GTDB taxonomy): Bacteria > Pseudomonadota > Gammaproteobacteria > Chromatiales > Chromatiaceae > Vondammii. The sequence goes on from JBEVXV010000248.1 coordinate 31,637, forward strand.
TGTTAGGAATCGCATCTGTCAACTCTTGGCTCAGCAGCACCTCAGACCGCACCAATCCGGTCATCACCTCATTGTGAAAGGCGAAATCACCCCGACCATCCTCTTTCGCCCGGTAGAGCGCCACATCGGCGTAAGCCATCAATGTATCCACGTCATCCCGGTTATCACTGGGCACATGAACAATACCGATACTGGTGCCGGTAATGATGCGGTTTTCACCCAGCATCAACGGTTCTGAAAGAATATCGATCACCTTCTGTGCCAGAATGGTGGCCGCAGTGGGGTCATCGGTATCACTCTGCAGTATGGCAAACTCATCGCCACCAAAGCGGGCCACGGTATCTGAAGCACGCACCAGCGCTTTAAGCTTAGAGGCGACACGCTTCAATAGCAGATCACCCACCGGATGCCCCAGCGTGTCGTTAACATCCTTGAAGTGATCAAGGTCGAGAAAATGGATAGCAAAGGCAGCGGAGGAGCGGCTCAACTCCGCCCGTTTTCTTGCAAGCTCATCCATAAACAGCGCACGATTGGGCAACTCCGTCAGGCTGTCATAGTAGGCTAGGTGCTGGATCACCGACTCGGCCTGTTTGCGTGCGGAGATATCATGAAAAGTGACCACGGCACCGATCGCCCGGCCATCTCTTGGAATGATCGGTGTCGCCCGATACTCCACAGGAAAAGAGCTGCCATCCTTGCACCACAGCACCTCATCGCTAACTAGAAAATCCTCTTCGGAAATGATTGCCGCCCGCATTCGACACTCACTTTCCGGCAGCGGGGCTCCATCGGCTGCGGTATGATGCACCAGACCATGTATCCTTCTACCCACCAACTTATCCCCAGGATAACCCAGCATACCGGCGGCGGCAGGATTGACGAAGGTGGCTCTGCCCTCTCTATCGAGGCCAAAAATACCTTCATTACTCGACTCCAACAGCATGCGTGAGCGCTCTTCTGCACTACGCAGCTCCTCCTGCTCACCCACTCGCTGTATGGCAATACCCGCAAGGGTGGCACCGGCGACAATATAACCAAGCTGCTGTTCATCCGGCTCTTTTGCTCTCTTGTAGTAGAGCGCAAAGGTACCCAGCACACGCCCATCGGTGGAGATGATAGGATCCGACCAACAGGCACCAAGCCCCGCCCGCTCTGCCAGCTCTCTGAATGAGCGCCAGTAAGGGTGGCTGGCCACATCACTCACAATAACCCGCTCCCCCCGATAGGCCGCCGCACCACAGGAACCGGCACTCGCTCCTATCTCCATACCATCAATGGCTTCGTTGTAATAGTCCGGCAGACTGGGTGCGGAGCCATGGTGGAGACGCCCGCTCTCCTGATCCAGTAACAGAATGGAGCAGAGCATACCTGGCGCTATCGCCTCCATATGGAGGGCAAGAGTTTCGAGAATCGCTGATAGGGGGCGACCTGTGGCGATCATCTCCAGTACACGGCTGCGCCCCTGCTCCATCTGATCGGAGAGCCAGGCATCGGTGATATCCAGAACACTGCCAATCATCAGCAACGGCGAATCGTCATCGCTACGCTGAAGTTCACCCCGCTCCCTTACGAAACGGACAGTGCCATCAGGCAGTAGAATGCGGTGGTCAATATGATAGAGGCGGTTATCCCGTATTGAGTGGTTAACTGCGTCTTGAACACGACCAAGATCATCTTCATGAACACAGCTGAAGAAAGCGTGAAGTGATGGTTCGAACGTGCTGGGGGTTCGCCCGTAGATGCGGTAGATCTCATCTGACCAGTGAATGGAGCCATCATGAACGTTGAGAGTCCAACTACCCACCCTGGCAATACGCTGGGCTTCGACCAGGGAGCGCTCGCTACGCCTGAGAGCAGTCTCTGCTTTGCGTCGCTCTTCAATACCTGCTTGTAGACGCCGGTTAAACTCGACCAGTGTGCGATAACGCCAGATCAGCATAAGGGTCAGGAGCAGCCCCCCTCCAAACACCACAATGGCGACCATTATCAGCCGCCGCTGACCCCAGTAGGGTAGAGACTCGCCATACCAACGACTGTAGATCGCCCGGTACTGCTCACTCTTTAGCAACGATATCACTTCATCCTGGAGTGGCTGGTAGAGTCTGGGTCGTAGTTGTGAGACCGCCAACGCCCGCTTGACCTCCAGCAGCGGCGCTCCCACCTGTTTAATCCGGCCCACAAGTCCAGCCCGCTGAGCCCGCCGCATGATCACCGGTATCGGATAGGCCAGGGCATCCACATCGCCACTCAAGAGTGCAAAAAAAGCGGCGTCTAAATCTGGAAAAACCACATGCTCCAGGGCTCTTCTTTGGGCAATGATCTTTCCTGCTACATTGGCCTCAACTGTCGCCACCCGGTGCCCAGTAAGTTGATCCAGGCTCTCAAGGTCATTAGTACTCTCACGCACAAACAGACCGATATTAAAAGTCTCCAGTGGCTCGGTAAATCGATAAGTTGCTTCTCTTGAGGCCGTAATACCCACATTGGGAACCAGATCAGCAACACCACTGCGCACGGCCTGATGAATCTCGGGCCAACTGTCATAAATCTTGTATTGAATCCGGTAACCGGCACGCGCCGCGACCACCTGGAGAGTGTCGATAGCAAACCCCTGGGGGTTACCTTGCGCATCCAGGCTGTACTGGGGGGGGAATGCACTATGCACCGCCACGATCAGCGGCTCTTTTATCTCACCTTCTGCCATTACGACTGGAGTGGAGAGTAGATAGAGTAGCCCCAGCGTCAGGCAAGGGGCGGCCCACTTGGAGAGTAAGATTTTTATCTCGTAAACAAGATGGAGCATAGACCGGCACCAACAGTAATCTGCATTTTCTCCACTTAGGTGATCCTTTTTCCGTAGAAGCCCCGCCCCTACAACAGAACGCATTGCCATAACACCCTGCAATAAGCCTAGCTCATCTATGCTCCCTGTGCTTTTTTTATGCAATTTTGGTAACTTATATGTAACTGTTCAGCTGGGTTTGGGGTCGGAGTCGATTGCCCACATGGATGTGGGTAAGGAGTGTGAGCTGGGAGC
>JBEVXV010000249.1:0-1989 GCA_040505915.1 Sedimenticola sp.
ACCCATCATGCAAGTAGTTTGCAAAAAATGGGCAGATGAAAACAGGGGGCGGAGTTTTTTGTAGGTTTTCAGCAAAAAAGCAGGTAAACCAGATAGAGAATTTACAAAAAGTGTTCCCTTCCTTTGGTAGAATCATAGTCGTTAAAAAAACAAAGCCACACAAAAAAAGGGAACGCATTCGATGCTATCAGCACCCATTGATAAAATCCAACAGATTCCGCTAATTCACGAAATCCACAGTGATGAGCAACACCTTCTCAACACCATAGACGGTGAATGGTTTGGGATACTGCATCATTTCCATTGGCAAGATTATCGGCAGTTTGGGGCTGACTACTACAACGCCCTGTACGATTTTAATCAGCGCTCGGCGCAGACAACCGCCTCCAAAGAGGCTAACTCGGAGACCAAAGCAGAGGCAAGGCAACGGTTGTTATTCGACCGGGTCACCGCCCCCATACTCAGCGACACATCCAAGTCAGTCCTTTATCAAGGTGATGTGGTCGATTTGAAGTCACGCGACGTCACGGCGGCGGATGTTTCACCGGGCGAGGTTCCTCTGCGTTTGGTTGGGCGTAAGCCCAAGTGTTTTTTCGGACTACTGAAAGCCTTTATCGGTACCAGCCTGATGGGATTCCCAGCCGAGCCCGAGAAAGTCGAGTTGTTGCTCAAAAGCAATCCAGCCTTTGCCCGGGTCTGTGGTTTTTTTCACAAAAATAAAAAGCTCAATGGCTACCACTACCAGCAGGTTCCCTCCCTTCGAAAACTGGAGCAGTTTGACCAGATCATGACCGATGCCGGTATCTGGGGTCGTCTCAAATTGACTGCGGTTAAAGCCAACCTGGCCACCGGTGTCATTCAGCCGGAAGGGGAGCTGGTTGGTGACACCACGCACTATCACGCCTACTCCAGTTTTGAAACCGTTCTCTATCTGGATGAAAAGGAAAAAGAGCAGAAAAAATCTCAATCGAAGCCGACTAAAAACTGTCAGTGTGAGGATTGGAACCACTGCCCTCATGAATGGGTGTTGTGCGATGACGGCGCCGGCACCATTGTCAAATCCGGCAAGAAGATGATCTGGGGCCATAAGGCGAGCATCATCGGACTACCAAAACAGGGGGTGGCGATCGATGCCATCGCCGTCGCCGATGCAGCAACCCATGACGGCCAAACCTTTTTCCCCCATGTGGAAAGAGTCCTTGGTGATCATGCCGATCTTGCCCAGACAGTGCACCGGGTGCTCTATGACAGTGCCTGTGATGATGCCGAACTTAAGCTTCAATTCGAAGAGACATTTGGGGTTGAACTGAAGGCCTCATTCAATCCACGCCGTAGCAAAGCCATCACCCAGAATTTACCCCGGGGTATTGAGAAGATCACACCCTATGGCGTCCCCATCTGCCTAGCGGGATATGGGATGGACTATCAAGGGATCCGTTATGCCAACGAGACCTTTATCTACCGCGCCCCTTTGGGTGATGATGGTCTTTCGGTCTGTGTCGGTTGTCACCAACGACCTGTGTGCTGTAACCGTAGCGCCCAGGCGGGGCGAACCATTACGGTATCCTTTGATACCCTGAAACATATTGATGCGAATGACCCACCTATGGCGAAACGATTCAAAGCCATCATGACACGCCGCCCTTCGGTGGAGCGCATGATCAAACGTCTTAAGTGCGATCTTGGCGATGACCGTCTAAGCAAGCGTGGCAACGACTCCTTTCAGGCCTACCTGGATAAGACACTCATCAGCTACCACCTGCTGATACGACACTTGAACTGACCCTCCGCACTCCGCAGGCACCGATCAAAATAGATCTGAGGGATGAGTGTGTCTGGGATTTAGGAATTATCCAATAATTGGACAATATGTGAGCAAAGTCTGTTCTTGAATCAAGAATTCATCCTCGCAGGCTATTCCTTAGTATATTAGTTGGTTATTTTATTGACTCATTAGGTGCTGGAAATTTAGTTTATGCGCAGGCTCTA
>JBEVXV010000250.1:0-4812 GCA_040505915.1 Sedimenticola sp.
ACCACACTGTCGAGGAAAAAAGCCAGAAGAGCAGCTGTACATAGCGGCCATAGAGCACCTCTTTCAGCTGTCTCTTTAAGCGCCGGAGGGATGGAATACATGCCGCTACTGCAAGGCGGAAAAACTGCACTCCCACAACGCTGGCCACCTGACCGAGCTGCCCCTCTTCATACAGCGCCCTGATTGCACCCCGGCGAATCTTCCCACTGGAGGTCTTCAATACACTATGAGGCGGCACCAGCAGCAGCTCATCAGGGGCGATATCCAGCTTATCCAGAGCAACACCCCTCGCCTGCTCCCGCAACCGCCTGAGCACGTCTTCATCGCGCTCCCTTGTTTCAGCCATCAGAATCAACCGTTCGGTGCCGGTGGTAGGATCGGCCGCGCCAAACAGGGCAACACACCCCTTGCGGATACAGGGAATATCTCCTACCGCCTCCTCCGTCTCGTAGGGGTAGAGGTTGCGACCAGCTCGGATAATGATCTCCTTGCTACGGCTGGCGAGATAGAGATCACCAGCAGCGATATAGCCGAGGTCTCCGGTCTCCAGCCAGTCACCATCAAATAGCTTACGGCTCTCCTCGGGGTTACGGTAGTAGCCACGGGTGGCGGAAGGCCCCTGGAACTGTATCCGGCCCTTATGCCGCTCCGGCTGCTCTCTACCCGCCTCATCGACCACACGGATCTGATAGCCGGGCAGGGGCCTGCCACAAGCGACAAGCTGCAGCGTCCGGGTTGCATCATCTGCCACCCTTAACGCCTCACCATTAACAAGAAACCACTCCTTCTGAATACGGTCGATCAGCGGCCCCCGCCCTGCCGGAGGAAAGGCCAGCCCAACCGCTGCCTCCGCCAGGCCGTAGACCGGAGAGAGCGCCTCAGGTCGCAGACCATAGGGCGCAAAGCGATCACAAAAACGGCCTAGGGTGCGCGGGCTCACCGGCTCGGCACCATTGAACGCCAGCCGCCAACTGGAGAGATCCAACCCCTCGATATCGCTCTCAGACACCTTGCCAAGACAGAGCTCATAGGCGAAATTAGGGGCGGCAGAGAGGGTGCCCCGGTGGTGATGAATTGCCCACAGCCAGCGGCTGGGACGGGCAAGAAAACGTAAGGGCGACATCAACACCAGCGGCATAGCGTAGTAGAGGCTACCCAGCCAAGCGCCAATCAGCCCCATATCGTGATAGAGCGGCAGCCAGCTGATAAAAAGATCGCTGGAGTTGGCCCCTGTAGCCTCGCCCATAGCACGAATATTGGCCAATAGATTCTTGTGACTCAGCATCACCCCTTTGGGCTGACCGGTGCTGCCGGAGGTGTACTGGAGAAAAGCGATATCATCGGTCTTAATCGCCACCACATCAGGAAGAGCCTCCGCTGCATACAGCTCCTTGGCGGTAATAATATCTCTTAGTAGCTCCAGGCGGGCACGCAGCAGACGGGCAACGGTCTGCGCCTCCGGCACAGTAATCAAGATCACGCTTTGGGCGTTGGCGAGTATCCCTACATGGCGGTTTAGGTGATCTTCCAACTGGGAGAGCCGTTGGGGGGGATAGATCGGTACCGGGATGGCACCGCACAGTAGTACACCATAGAAGCTATAGAGGTAATCACGTCCGGTGGGCAGCATGATCGCCACGGTCTGCTCCGGTTGCAGCCCGAGCTGTTGCAGTCCCGCCGCCGCCTTTTGTGCACCTGCCCAGAGATCGGCGTAGCTAATCTCCTCGGGTTGATCTCCATCACCATAGAGATAGATGTGTACCCGCCGGGGATGTTCTCGTAGATGCCACTGAAGGATTTCTGGCAGGGTCTCTGCGTGGTGGGGCAGGTCGGCAACCCTCTCTGGAAGCGCCACTCTTGGCATCAAGGCGGGCTCTGGAAGCTTGCTGGGTACGGCGGCAAGGATCTCCCGCAGCAGCTCAGCAGGCGTCTCTGCCTCGGCCAGCAGGCGTTCGGGGAGGTGGATATCGAAGCCCTTTTCGATACGGACAAACAGCTCGACACGAGAGAGGCTGTCAAGACCGAGATCGCGGTCGAGGCTGTTCTCCAGGACGACCCCTCCCTGAAGCCGCAGATCCGGGTGCAGCTCTGCAAGAAAGCGCTCGATCAGCGCCAGCAGTTGGGCTTGGGGCTCATGGGATTCCATCACACCATCCCCTCGCTGCTTTTCACAAGGGGCACTTTCTTCACATATTCCGATGTCATCACAGCCAATAAGGCGCTGTAGTTGAGAGCGAACGAGAGGGCGTCACCTACCTGATGCTGCTTGGTTGAATCGGTGACATCGACGACCAGATAACCGCTGGAGGCACCGACCAGCTGCAGCAGCGGATCGAGGGGGGTAATACCGCTAATATCCACATCCTCGCGACCGACATTGAGCAGGGCGCGCAGCCGTTCACCCGCGTCACTGAATTTTGGCCGTCCTCCAAAGGCATCTTCACCCCGCCGGCCTATGGGTAGGCTCGGTTTTCTTTTCAGTTCGATAATCTCGGCGTGGAGGAGAAAAGCGTCCTGGTGGGTATTTGGCCAGGGTTTACGCTGAATCGTCTCCCTGCCTAAGAGTATCCCCTCTCCAATCCTTGCCTGATTGATCCGCTGGGACATTTCACCCTGCACCAACAGGTTGAGACCACTGGAGTTAATGGCAGAAACAGTCTCAAGGGTGATACCACAGGCACGCTCAACCTCTGCGGCCAAGGTCACCAATCGGTTCATATTTTCACGGCTGGGTTCGACACCAGCAAAACAGGCAAGATTGCACCCAATCCCGACAAGGCGAAGGGCCGATAGTTTTTGTACCGCTTTAGTCAAAGGGATCAACTCATCGGGCCAGACCCCCTCCCGCAGGTCGCCAAGATCGATCATCAGTATCACCTCATGAATCCGGCCCACCCTTGTGGCGGCAGCGGAGAGTGCCGTCAATACAGCGCGCTCTGAGTTGAGGCTCCGTCCCGCCAAGCACACCACCTCATCAACAGCGGATAGCGGGGGATGCGCAGCAGCAGATAGATTATTAAAGTGAATTGTGTCTTGACATTTGCTCCAATAGTTATTTGATACTTGGGAGTTTAGCATCTTAAACTTAAGGCTAGCTTAAGAAAATGAAAAACATCTAGTCTGAGACACCATCTTCCTTACAAGATCTTTCATTGATGCCACTTCAATAACAACGTCCAATTTATCTTGCGCAGATAAGTTTTTAGAATCCTAGATGGCATTTATTTTTTTGACTTCCTGATTGTACCAATCTGTATAAGGTCGGTCTCGAAATTCCTGTTTCTTTGTGTAGTTCCGATATTCTATGAGAATCACCCTTTAACATCTTTTTTATGAGTGATTCTTTTAATTTCTTGTTATATCTCTTCATTATTTCAATCCTCTTCTCCGCCTACCTTCTCTTTCTTATCAACTATACTGCTATCTTAACAGACGTAACATATATTCTAGCACAAGAATCTAAGGACGATTCAAAAGAGTGTTGCACTTATGATGTGAATTCAAGCTTTTTTAATATTTCCTATTTAGGCTAATTGGAAAAAGAAGATATAAAAAGTTCTGCAAAACGCTCTTTATTAACATCCATGCAAACATTAATTTTTTTTCCTGAAGGATCTTTTTTAGTTTGACCAGAACTATCTGCATCGCCAGAAACTATCATGTTTTGATTAATTGAAAGCATCAATGTTTCTTGTTTGATTAATCGACCAATGTTTGGAGTATTTAAATTAGAAAGTATGCAAGCTGCAAGAGGGTCAAATATTGGATAAGCCACACTACCGCTAAAATATTTTTCTAACATCTGTGCAACATATTTAGCAACAATCCCACTTGTTTTTGCTTTAAATTCATCAACAAAGGTATGATCAAAAATTACTTGTTGGCAAGCATCTAGTGGCACCAATACTATTGGTAAATTACTATTAAAAATATTTTCCATAGCTTTAACATCTATGAATACATTCCATTCTGCTAATTGATTAAAACTATAGTTATCTGTTAAATCTGCTAAATTTCCAGGAACATTAATAGCACCGCCCATAATTACAAGATTAGCAATTTTCGAACGTATAGATTCATTAAACTTTTTTGATTGAACAAACCTGCCAAAATTAGTTCCTCCGCCAATATTCAAAATAGTAACGCCTCCTACTGTTGCTTCAATAATGTCAGCATAGAAATCCTCAACAGATTTATCATATAATTTTGCATCTGATTTTGGAATCTTAATGCCCATAAAATCCTTTGCATGGTCTCGTATTTTTTTAGGGTAAATATTTGAATAAACTAATGGCTGTTTAGCACCTGAAACAACAGGAATTTTATAATCTACCTCTAAAATTTTTAATAATGCTAATGCATTGCGACTACCTGATTCCAAATAGCAACCACCCGTTCCTGTAACAGAAATTCCAACAACTTCAATATTTTTATGATTTAATAGATAAAGAATTGCCATCCAATCATCAATAAGCATATCAGTGTCAATAATTATTTTTGTCATGATTAGTTCTCCTTTGAGATTTTTGCATAATTCATAATTTTTTATTTATATTCAATTTTCCTTATTTTTTTCAAAAAAACCCTCTATTGTCTCTATCCAAATCTAAAAGCACCTTGTTTATCTGACTTTTTCTTGCTATCTTTCTCTATTTTTAGCTTTTTACTACTCATTGGATGCAACAACTCCCTCAACTTGGTCAAATAAACTTCTTTCTATAGAGCCGTTTTCAAAACTCACGGCGTGTAATGCTGTTTAGAGTGCCGCGCACCCTATTAATGCGATTAATTCCTAGTAACTCATCTACAATT
>JBEVXV010000251.1:0-4073 GCA_040505915.1 Sedimenticola sp.
TTGGATGTGTCCAGTAGATGCGCTGTAGCCCTGTGAATCCAGGGATTCCTGCGCCACAGTGGATGTCACTGGAGGTCTTCCGAGATACGTCTGTTCTCTTTGGTTGTTCTGGCTAACTGCCCGGTTCTAACGAGAGCTAGACGCGAAACCACATAAGCGCCACCTATTGGCGAGATCTCCGTGGTTTAGCGTCTTCTAGGCCCGCCGACGATACGGACCCCAATTCGGCCCCAACTCAGACCGGCCAGAATATATTAGTGGCTATTCCAACGGTTGCATGCCACGCAACTGAACAATACCACACTCCTCCCCATTCTGAGAAAGAGGCGATACTATACAGGCTAATTCTGAATACCAGGATTAGCTAAGCAGACAATGAAGAGACAACGTATGCAGGATGGAGATTTGTCAAACGTTGAAATCGTCCTTCTGCCGCAACCTTATCGTCTGAGAAGTTGGAGTGCTGGGTCTGGTACGGTCAATCCGGCTAGGGTCTTTGGACTTCCTTCAGCTGTTAGAGTCGATCTTGCTTAACTCCGCTGCCGGAGTCAGAAAGTGTAACCAGGCTCAAGGCGCCAGGAAATCCGAAGCTGTAGTCAATAGGATCTTGATCCGAACTGGTCATAGCCGGTATAGCCTTCGAGCGTTGGCCACTCAATGGAGAATTCCCGATGACCGGAGATGAGGGTGGCGACATCCCCCACGTATGCTGGGGTGTTCCCGACGACAGGGGGCGGATATAAGGTGAGTCGGGTTCCAGAAAAAAGTGATGGTATACACTAGAATGAAACAGTGACACAGATTGCTAAGGAAGAGAATGGAACATTGAGCCTCCTCATCAGATGCAGCCGGTGTGTGTTGTTATTAGCAGAACTAGTTAGAGGAATCTTGACGCAGCAGGAAATACTCATAACTACAGACTGACTAGAGACATAGAAGTGTGCTCAGACTGGCTGGAGGATGTATTACCAAAGTGGCTCAACATAGCTTGCCAACAACATAGTCTACTGCGTAAGAGAGCCACAGAAATTGGCTAAAACCCAAAACAAGATTCCGTTCCGCGAAAGCACAAGTACTGCTAACTTGCCGAGAGATCTTGAAGACTGGTCGTGTAGCCAAGGATATTTGACAGATGTATAGTCACCAACATGTGCATGTATGTAGTCTGTGCATAGATATGTGCTGACTAAGCCAGACCGGCTGGACATCGTGGTTAACATTGAAGTCTATAGTGTCCTGATGTCAGAGTATGGATATGAAATTCTACTATGCCGCAAGGAAAGCGTATGCACTATAAATGTTCATCATACGAGTTAACTACTAGTACTTCAATCTTGAAGAATTGCATGAAGATATATTCACTTATGAAGTATCCTCCAGAGAACCTCTTAGGCCTGAAGTATCCTCTCAATACGATGGCAGATCCAGTTCTGATGACACTGGTCAGATACATGACCGAGCGGAGTCCTTACGGTGAAGGGTGATCACGGAGAATAATCCCATAAGCACGACCTTTTCCCAGTATAAGGATAACCCAGCATGTATTGGTGAATGTCTCTATCCAGTTGGTGTGGAGTTCTGGCAAAGCTGTGAAGTGTCAGCGGTGCAGGTGCAAACTTGGCCATAACTAAGGCTTCACAACCATCTAAGACGAGGTCGTAACGTTATGAAATACGATGCTCTCGATGTGCGACACTGCTAGTATGATTGGCACAGGAATCCTCAACAGCTTTGACAGAAGAGTGGAAATGTTTCTTGTCTCGCCCAATGGCATACTGGTACTGTGTGATCCAGAGCAATATCGTGTATTCCTCAAGGCAGTACCGGTGGACAATAAATGGCTTCAAGATGATCACCTTGGAACAATCCGGCATCACCGAGAAACTGTCCGGGGTAAATTCTGGGTTCTCTGAGGACACGGACTCGGTCTACAAAAGATGACCGAAGGCCTCGCTTTATGGATCCATTCCTTGACGGAAGCCTTGACGTCAGATATCTTGTAGACGAGTTGATCCAGGTGTCATGGGCGGCAACAGCAATGAACAGGAAGTAACGGCCATCAACTTCATAGTATTATCATAGTGTCGTCCTCATCGATGGGTACCGTACTCGTATATTAAGACAGCATTATAGGTCCGCGGTTAACTCACACCAGCTGATCCAGGTTATGGCGGCTAAGCAAGTCGATTATTGGAATGACGATCCACCCAACATCCACTTCCCGTGACGATCTGGGCTGATCAGCTGATGGTCATGAAACCCGATAGGAGTATATCCCCTTGACGACGGCATGATGATGTTGTTTACAGATGATCGCTGATTGGTTCCTGGTCAACGCTGTTCTCTACATAATCTCCGAGTCGACGTCTGGAACAATCTGGCCTCTGTAATGTGGCCGCCGATTGGTTTCCAAAGGACGAGTCAGACTACCCCGTGGCTTAGGCTAAGGAAGAGTTGAGAAGATACACAGCATATCTATCAAAAAGTCCTGGTGACGTACGCTGTCTTGCAGACGCTTAAGCTACAGGCCTAGTTCCCCACTACACCTCCACAAGAAGTATATGGTTCTATTGGTGGCGAGCGTGGATATCCTTAGGTACAGCTTCCGACGAAATATCAGCGTAGACTTGGCATTCACTGTATTCTCTCATTACCTCTCTCCCTCTCCTAAATGCAACAGAAGACAAGCGACTTCTATCCGATGTTGCCACTAACACCAGATTATGATTAATGTGGTCTTCTGCTGCCGAATCAGGCTATGCTATTCATAACCCCCCACCCCTGAAAGTGGTGGGGTCCTTAACAGTCCTAACTAGACCGGTCTGACCAAGTGTCTCATGTGCGAGGTATCGATTCGCTATGTGTGACCTACTATTGTGCGGATGACGGGCCTGTACATTCACTTTCAAGACTGAGTGTCTCCTTGTAGAGTAGCCCTGTCTTGTAGGGACGCGTGTGTCATCCAGTATGTGGGTCGGGCCACGAATATGGTGTCGTAATCCTGATTGTGTTGCTTGGGATGACTGAGAGTGTACTGATCCGGACAAATCCGATACTCGTGCTTCGTCACATGTGTAACATTGTGACATAGTTTGTAACCCCGACTGTGGAATGTTTGTTGCCGAGTAAGGAGAGAAGGTGTCTGTCGACGAAAGGTCGGGATGTACATGACTATGTGATGAACAAGACAGTGGCGGTGCGCTGGAGGGTTGTAAGTGTGAAGCTGTGGAGAAGCAGGAACACTGTTCATGTGTGAGAGAAGTGGCCGATATCACCATATTTCGTGGAGCTTCTGACTGGGCCAGCGCAGAGGATGACCAGCTTGGCTGTTGTGCTGGAGAGCTGTCCACATGTGTAGGAACAAATGCAGGCGAGCACGATGACTGTGCCTGTGTGGGCGATACGGTGGAAGGTACAATATTCTGTAAACTGCAAGAAATGGATATTGCAGAGAAGGATTCCAGGTTTGACAGTGTGGACAAGTATGAGCACTGCACTCGTGTGAGGGAAGCGGTCGAGTCCACCAGATGTTCTGGACTATTAGACAGTGCCAGTGGAGAGCAGAAAGGCAAACATAGTTGTCTGACCGGAATGGAGGATGGCATATGTAGTTGTTTGGCCGGGGTGAGGTTCACCAGATGTTGCTTATCGTGCGTGGACGAGTGTGCAATAGTCAGGCATGTGGTTGGATAGGAACAAACATCGCTACTTTGCACATGTCCCGAGGACAGGAACAACATTTTGGTGATAGCGGCGATTCTGTTTAATCCGTTTGCTCCGTTAGACATAGCGGAAACTTTGTTTGTTTTGGTACACCCCATCACAGTTGTCTCCATTCTCTGTATATGGCCCTCCAAAATCTTGACTCTGCTCTCTAGTGAGTTTTCAGGCATCTCTGCCACAACAGTCACTGGAGCTTGGCCTGTCATGATCGCCGGAGATTGTTGGGATTCCTCCTTGGCACGTGATTCCTCCTTGGCACGTAAACTAGTTTGTCTTTGTTTATATATGGCCCACTTCATCTTGTCGAGTGCGTCCTCCAAGTTTGCTGGATGTCGTTGTGCCACAGTTTC
>JBEVXV010000252.1:0-7876 GCA_040505915.1 Sedimenticola sp.
CGCTCTTCTACTGGTTGCGTGAGATCTCCGGCGTTGTCTTCCTGATCGGACTGGTAGCCTATATCGCCAGCTTCTTTGTCGGCCAGGATGAGCCTGAGGCGGTTGTGTCTGAATAACCCGATGTAAACCCGGGAGCTAACTCCTCCCCTTAAAGGCCAGCACTTTGTGCTGGCCTTTTTTGTGGGGGTTTATGTTTAATCGCTCAACACAATAATCCGCCCACCCGGCACAGGAGCGGTATCCCCGTCGCGATGAACGTCGCACACGCAGTGCAATAAACCATCGCCCCAAGGGCGGGGCTCCTACTGAAGGGTATATGGCATCCAGAGGTGCCTTAACATTTATCAACCCTAAAACCTGCTGCATCTGCTATCGTCCCCCACCTTGAATACTCGCAGTAAGCTAGCAGGAATTGAACTAATGACTGAGCAGGCAGCCACCCTGACACTCGAACAAACTGACCGATATCCTCCAGGAGATCTGGCGATCTGGATCTTCATTCTCGCCGAGCTATCGGTGTTCGCAATCTTCTTTGCCGCTTACGCCTTTACCCGCATGAATAATGTGGAGTTGTTCAACGAGTATCAGCAGCATCTGGATACCCAAGCTGCACTGATCAACACCCTGGCACTCATTACCAGCTCCTACTTTGTAGTACGGGCGGTCTCTGCCATCCGGGAGAACAGCAGCCAGCTCTGTGTTCGTTGGCTACTGGCGGCCATCGCCATGGGCGGGCTGTTTGTCGCAGTCAAAGTGGGGGAGTACTCCCACCATTTCGGTGAAGGGATTAACCTCAGTACCAATACCTTTTATATGTTCTACCTCTCCCTCACCTTCTTTCACTTCATGCATGTCATCATGGGGATGGTGATCTTGGGGGCGGTGACACTTAAAGCTCACCGGGGAGGTTACAGTGCCACCGAGCACACAGGCGTCGAAACCGGAGCCTCCTACTGGCACATGGTCGACCTGGTGTGGTTGATCCTCTTCCCGCTGATCTATGTCATGAGGTAACAGGGAATGAAGAGTAATAAATTCTTGGGATTACGTCCCTGCACCTGGGTCTACATCTTGCTTATGTCGTTCACCTTTGTCACCTTTATGGTCGGACAGATGGGATTCAGCGGGCTTACGGTCTCTCTGCTGATACTATTGTTGGCCCTGATCAAGGGACAGCTGGTGGGAGCCTACTTTATGGGGCTCGGTCGACTGCGCGGTTTGTGGCGTTGGCCAGTGTTTATCTGGCTCTTTATACCGGGTATCTTGATCAGTAGCGCTTTCTACCTTTCTAGTTGATATAGAGTCGAAACTAACAATGAGTGAAACACTAATAAATAGCAGTGAGGTAGCGTTGCCTTTCTATCGCGCCCAGGGTAATGAAATCACCCTCTTTGAGCACGCCTACAAGCACCAGCTACCGATGCTGATCAAAGGCCCCACAGGCTGTGGGAAAACCCGATTCATCAACTATATGGCTGCGCGCCTGGGACGGCCTGTCTACACCGTCTCCTGTCACGACGATCTCACTGCCGCCGATCTGGTCGGTCGCCACCTGATCGGGGAGAACGGTACCTACTGGAGTGACGGCCCTCTCACCCGAGCCGTGAGAGAGGGGGCCATCTGCTATCTCGATGAGGTGGTGGAAGCACGCAAGGACACCACCGTTGTACTCCACCCGCTTACCGATGACCGGCGCATCCTGCCGATTGAGCGTACCGGGGAGACCCTGCATGCACCTAAAGGATTCATGCTGGTAGTCTCCTACAATCCGGGGTACCAAAACCTGCTGAAAGGAATGAAGCCGAGTACACGGCAACGTTTTGTCGCCACCCGCTTTGACTTTCCCAAGCCGGAACTGGAGCAGGAGATTCTGCAAGGTGAAACAGGTATCGATGCTCCCCTGGCAAAACGTCTGGTCAATCTCGCCACCGCACTGCGCGCACTCAAGGAGCACGACTTGGAAGAGGCCGCATCAACCCGACTTCTGATCTATACCGCCACACTGATACAGGGGGGCTATGAGCCACTGGAGGCGTGCCGTGCCGCCCTGGTAGAGCCCCTCACCGACGATGAAGAGACCGCCAGGGCACTGATGGAGGTGGTTGATATTACCTTTGGATAAACAAGGAAGGTAATTATTCAGTAGCCCCGGCACTGGAGAACTTCCGGCTGCTGGCGATGTCTTCTTTTTACTGCCCACATCTGCAGCAATGGAGCTGTAACCGTACAGGGCCCTATTCACAGAGTACCCCGAAAAGTAGATACAACCACACCACGTTCTATGGGCTAAATTGAGAAGAGATGATCCGCTCGACCACACTACAATCCCAGCGTCTCTGGTTTCAGGCAGGATTTTTTCTGCTCTTTATCCTGGCACCGCCATTGGATCTGTTTCGCTACGACCTGACCCAGGGCCACTTTTTCTTCTTAGGAATGCACTGGACCCTTGGGCTTGATGCCTTTATCGCTGGCGAGATAGGGCCGACCGAGGCGGCTCTCAACCTGATTTTTCGTGGTTTTATACCCATTTTTATCGGTGCTGGCAGCCTGATCTGGGTCGCGTGGCGTTTCGGTCGTCTCTACTGCGGCTGGCTCTGCCCTCACTTTTCAGTGGTGGAGATGATCAACAACCTGATGCTCCGTGCCAGTGGCAAGCCAAGCATCTGGGTTAAAAACCCCCTGCCCCGGCTGCAACCGGATGGTCGCCACATTACACCCAATCGCTGGTACTGGCCTCTCACCTGGCTGGCCGCCCTCTTCTTTGCCTTTGTCTGGGCTCTCGCCCTGCTCTCCTACCTGCTGCCGCCATTTGAGCTTTATCACAATCTGCTCTACGGTGAATTGACCCCAAATCAGTTCCGTTTTCTCGCCGTCGGCAGTGGGCTTCTGTTTATCGAGTTCATGTTTGCCCGTCACCTCTTCTGTCGCTTTGGCTGCGCCGTCGGCCTGTTTCAGAGCCTGGCATGGATGGGCAACGACCGCGCCATGGTGGTCGGTTTTAATAAAGAGCGGGTACGGGAGTGCAGCAACTGTAACAATGCCTGTGAGAATGTCTGCCCGATGCGACTCAAACCCCGCAGCATCAAGCGCCGAATGTTCACCTGCACCGAGTGCGCCCAGTGTATCTCGGCTTGTGAGCAGGTACAGAGTTTTCAGAGTGATATCACCCTGCTCAAGTGGGTAGAGGATGAAGAGGCGGTAGCGGTAACCGGCACAGAAGAGGCGGCCACTACTCCAGCAACCAGCAGAGCCCCGGAGGCTTAGCAATGGAAGAGAAGGTCGGTGAATATTGGCACCGCTTTATCACCCGCATGGCGGATACCCGTCATCCAGAAGCGGCGGTGACGCTAAACTCCATCAGTACCACTGTTGGCATACTGTTTCGTGCTCTGGGAGGAGATGGCGGCCTACAGGTAGAAGCGACCAACGCTGGCAGCCATGGCGCAAGGCGCGGCCTGCTACAACGTATCGCGGGCAGTAACCGCCAGGTGGAACTCGCTTGGCGAGATGAACAGTCGTTGCGCCTGCCCGCAGTAATCGACTATTTTCCTGATAAAACCCTCAATCGTGACCTCTATATCTGGCTTGCTGCCCTGGCCACTGGGGAGCAATACGATGGGGAGCCCTGGTTTAGCAAAAACCAGCGACTGACGGCACAAACGTTGGATCGTTACCCCGCGCTTCGCTTGCGCTACCAACGGTTGGCTGAAGCACATATCGCGCAACGTATGCCCGTCGAAAAGATGCCTAGGGACGAAGCTGCCCAGGAGCTGGCAATACGCCAGGCACTGACCGATCCCGGCAGCCAGCAGCAGCTACCTGCCGCCAAACTGCCACCACAACCGGTACCACTCTGGCTCCACCCCTTCCCCCCCATAGCCGCCGTCAAACCCAGCGGAGACGAAGAAGAAGAGGAGGGATCGAGTCCGGGAGAGATAAAAGAGCTGGAGGATCAGCGCAGGCGCAAAGCGGAGCGTGCTGAAAAACCGAAGAGCCAGGACCAGGGGCTGATCACTATCCGCATGGAGAACATCTTCAGCTGGGGAGAGTTCATCAACCTCGACCGTGGAGCAGAGGAGAACGACGATCTGGACGATGCTGCCGATGGTGTCGACGAGATGGAGACCATGAGCATCAGCCGCGATGCCAAAGCCTCTGCCGGTAAGTTACGTTTCGATCTCGACCTGCCCTCTGCCGCCGAAGATGACCTTGTGCTCGGTGAGGGTATTCTGCTGCCGGAGTGGGACTATAAAAAACAGCAGCTGCTAGCAGACCTCTGTCGGGTGGTGCCGATGATAGCGGCGGATGCAGCCCCCTGTGATCTGCCACCCCACCTGCGCCACACCGCAGTGAAACTGCGCGCTCAATTTCAGCAGCTGATGCCTGCCCGCATCTGGCATAGGGCTCAACAGGAGGGGTGTGAGATTGATCTCGACGCCTACCTGCGCTTCACCACAGACCGTGCCGCAGGCCACGTCGCCACCGCCGACGGCCTCTATCGTGATCTGAGGATCGGTGCCAGAGATCTCTGCTGTCTGCTACTTGCCGACCTCTCCCTCTCCACCGACACCTGGGTAGGCAACAGTACACGGGTGATCGATGTTATCCGCGACTCTCTTTTTCTCTTCGCCGAGAGCCTCACGGCAACCGGTGACCCGTTCGCTATGTATGGATTCTCCTCACGTAAAAGGGATCCTATCCGTTTTCACCAACTGAAAGAATTTAGCGAGAACTACAACGGCAATATTCGCGGCCGCATCAGTGCTATCAAGCCGGGGTACTACACCCGCCTCGGTGCTGCCATTCGTCACAGCAGCAATCTGCTGATGGCACAGCCCGCAGGTCGTCGGCTATTGCTAATCCTCACCGATGGCAAACCCAATGATCTGGACAAATATGAGGGACGTTACGGCATCGAAGACACTCGCCAGGCAATCCATGAGGCACGGCAACTCGGTCTGCAACCCTTCTGCGTCACTATTGATTCCAAGGGCAATGACTACCTGCCCCACCTGTTTGGAAGCGATAGCTATGTAGTCATCCACAAACCATCACAACTCCCCAAGGAGCTACCCCTACTCTATGCCCGTTTAACGACGACATAACAAGGATTACACCAAGTTATTATAAGCTTATTTGCTCATGTAACTTTTTTTATAAGAGGCTTTACAAGACTCCTGCATATCACTTAGTATCAAGGTATAATTAATCAATAATATCCAAAAGAGACACAATTCCTGAAGGCCGTACATTGAGATACGACACCTGCAAAGATGATGCAGGTGTACGGGTTTTACACTGACGCTAAAACGTCTGCTGTAAATAGCCATAACCTACTCTAGGGGGATTTTGTCCTGCATTTGGAATAATGAGGATGGTTTATGTCAAGCAGTACCAACGGCAAAAAAAGCCTACTAAAAAAACTATTATTTGTATTCGTACCAATTTTCGCTGCCGGTATTATCTTTGCCGGTCTATTCAATATGGGCCTCACCGCCACTAACGAAATGGAATTCTGCACCTCCTGTCACACCATGGTGATTAACTACGATGAGTACATAGATACCCCTCATGGAAAAAGCCCCTCTGGTGTACGCGCCACCTGTTCTGATTGCCATGTACCCAAGCAGTTTTTCCCGAAAATGCTGATGAAGATAATGGCTGCCAAGGACGTTTATCACGAGATCCTGGGGACCATCGATACCCCTGAGAAATACGAAGCGGCTCGTTGGAAAATGGCCAACCGCGTCTGGGACAAGATGAAGGCCAACGACTCCCGCGAGTGCCGTAGCTGCCACTCCTATGAAAACATGGATCTTGCCGCACAAGATCGAAGTGCCAGGAGGAAACATGGTAATGCCACAGACAAAGGCAAGACATGTATCGACTGCCACAAAGGCATTGCTCACGAAGAGCCTGATGAACCTGACGAGGCTGAAGAGACAGCGAGCGAGTGAGAGTTCTGACTCTCAACTTACCTAATACGGATTCGACCGGGTTGTAATCGATGAAGCAGAAAAAAACTTTAGCGCTCCTCCTCTCCCTCTCACTCAGCATGCCACTGTATGCGGGTAGCAGAGAAGATGAAAAAGAGCTGCGCATAGCCGCCAGTATTGGCGATAATGAAATCGCATCAAAAATTCTTGACCAGGGTGTCGATATCAACGGCACCAATTCACTGGGCAAAACTGCGCTGATGATGGCTATTGAGAATGGCATTATGGAGACCACCGTACTGCTGCTGGCTCGTGGTGCCGATGTAAATGCCACTACAGAGGCGGGCTGCACGGCCCTCACCTTTGCCGCCGAAAATGGATACACGGCTATAACGGCAATGCTGCTCGAACGTGGTGCAGACCTCTACGCCCGCACCAATGCTGGCCGCGATGCAATGACCACCTCAGCACGCTATGGCCTTACCGACATGGTAGAGCAACTGATCTACAAAGGTGCTGATCCCAATATTGGTGACAATGACAAACGTACCGCACTGATGCATGCCGCAGAGAGGGGCCACCCGCAGACTGCTGAGCTGTTAATTAAGAGTGGTGCAGAGATTGAACTCCGCGATAACAACGGCTCAACCGCACTGATTATTGCTGCAGACAAAGGGCAGGCTAGTGTCATTGATGTACTTTTGAAAAATGGTGCTAATATCGATACTGCGGATAATGATGGTGCCACAGGCCTGATATGGGCAGTCGGCCAGGATCATATAAATACCGCCGCAATGCTGATCCGAAATAGAGCGAATGTAAACAAACAGGACAACGATGGCATCACCGCATTGATGGAAGCTGCATCAATTCGCTCTGCCGAAATGGTAGAACTACTTTTGCGAAATGGTGCAGAGATCTCAGCCAAAGATAGCAGAGGCTATACTGCCGCCGACATTGCAAAGAAAAAACGGAATAAACGGGTTATTGAACTGCTCAAGAACAGCAACTAGTCGCGTTAACTATATGAATTCATATGACCCGGATAGCATTTTAAAATACGGAGCTTTTTTTCGTGATCAACGTGCCCCACCCAGGTGAGGAGAGGCAATGCGAAACCATTCGCAACAGCCATAGGATGTCGTCAAAACCGGATGTACCGGGTCTGACACATAAATAACGACAAGCACCACCACTGCTTGTAGGAATGAAAAATATGAAACCCATAGGAGGTATCATGGTGTATAAAACCATAACGACGGCCATTCTGGTCGCTGGCCTTACTCTCGGCGCAACATTTTCTGTTAGCGCTGCTGATAAGCCAAAACTGATGACGGGGGCAAGCGCCAGTATGCTTGCCAATACCTGTGCAGGTTGCCATGGAACCAATGGCGTAAGCCAGGGACCTGCCGCTCCCAGCATCACCGGAATGTCCACTGAATATTTCACTGAGATCATGGCGGGCTTTGCCAATGGCGAAGTTCCCTCCACCATCATGGGCCGTATCTCAAAAGGTTATAGCGAAGATGAAGTCCTCGCAATGGCCGAACTCTACGGCAAAATACCACCTAGCCTAGCAAAACAGAGCTTCGATGCATCAACGGTCAAAAAAGGGGCCAAGCTGCATAAGAAATATTGTGAGAAGTGCCATGCAGAAGGCGGCACCGACACCGAGGATAGCGCCGCACTCGCGGGTCAATGGTCAACTTACCTGAACTGGTCACTGGCAGACTTTTCAGCCGGGAAGCGTGATGCAGGCAAGAAAATGAAAAAGAAGCTGAAAAAACTGGTTGAGAAAGAGGGCAGCAAAGGTATCAGCGCCCTACTTAACTACTACGCCAGCCAGCAAAAATAAGGTAGGAGATATATCAACATGAAAATTACTCGTCGAGGATTTATACAGACTGCAGGTGTTGCTACCGCAGCCGGCATGGTTGGTG
>JBEVXV010000253.1:0-4146 GCA_040505915.1 Sedimenticola sp.
TTAACACCCAAAATTCTGCGACAGAATTTTGTGTGTATAAGTTCTACGTCCTTTCCTGCATGCATTCCCCAGACCTGTGATCCGTAATTTAGACGTGATGCGACAAGCGTTTCAAATAAGCCTTGCACTTTTCTGATGTGATTAATTCGGTTTGATTAAGAATTTTGAATAAATTGTGCAATGCTAATGAACCATGCTGTGCGATTATTTTTTGTGTTCTAAACCAGTTTCCGTTTTTGAATAGATGTATACCAAGATATTTAAACGACGTGACTGTTTCCAGTATTGTATTATTAAGAGAAAAATCAAATTTGGTGTGTCTTCCTTTTTCAAATATCATCGTTTTTGTTTTGGATGTATTAATTTTGAGACCCCACGTATGGCAGTACTGTTCTACATCTCTTAGCATTGATTGTAGTGATTCAGGGTTGTTTGCGAAAAGTACTTGATCGTCAGCGTATAGAATTAGGAAAAATTTAAGCTCGTTACAAGTAAATATTCCATCGAGGTTTGAATTTATGTTTTGAGAAATATCATTAATAAACATCATGAACATTAGAGCTGAACTGGGATCACCTTGTTTTACGCCGATGTGTGAGCTGAAGAAGTCTGATTTTGAGGAATTAAATCGGATACATGACCTTACGACAGAATACATTGCTTTTATTGCTCTGACCATTTTTGAACTCATATTTTCGGAAAGTAGTTTATGCCAAAGTAAAGATCGATCAATTTTATCAAATGCTTTTTCGAAATCAATGAAAACGCAATATAGTTTTTTTCCGGAGCTAAGTGTTTTTGTGATTATTGAATGAAGTATGAAGATCGCGTCTACAGTAGATTTTCCCTTTTGAAAACCGAATTGGTTGTTTGAAATTACCTTGTGCTTCTCAGACCATTTAGTTACTCTGTTTAATAGAATTTGTGAGTATATTTTCCCTAACAAATTAATCAAAGTTATTGCCCTGTAATTTTTTGCCTCGTTTGATTTTCCTCCCTTGAAAATTGGGACGATCATTCCGTCCCCCCATGATGACGGGAATTCCCCACTGTTGAATATTAAGTTGTACAGTTTTAACAGAAAAGTGGATATTATATCGTATGAAGATTTAAATAGTTCGGCATTTAGGTTATCAATTCCCGGACATTTGCCATTATTTTGCGAGAACACTGCTGTCCGTAACTCAGGTTCGGTGATATCCGTGTCTAAATCGGCGTCTAAATTCTCAGTTTGTGCTGTTTGCGGTTGGAAGTTAGTATTACCCCTCTCCCCGAATAGTGTTTTAAAATGGTCATATAGGTCATTTACATCGATATTGTCATCCGGTGTGGTATTTTTGTTGGCGTATAACTTTTTAATTTCCTTCCAAAACTGTTTCGGTTGTTTATTAGCAATGTTGCATAATCGCTCACCTTCTCGTAATTTATATCTCTGTTTTGCCTTGCGTTTTGTTCGAGTGTATATGGTGCGTGTTTTTACAAAAAGCTTGCGATTGTCATCGGACATGTGTTTTACAAAAGTGTTTCTTGCCCTTTTAAAATCATGTTTTGCTCGTATACATTCATGATCATACCATGGTTTGCTTGTTTTCGTTGTTATATTTGCGCGTTGCTGGTTAAATGTTTTACCAAATGCATGTAGTCCGTTTTCGTATATACAGTTCGTAAATGTTTCGACCGTCCTATCCACGGGCGAGTTGTTTATGTGTTCGGTCAGCCGTTGCAGTGTCTCATGATTATTCATAAGTTGATTTCTAAATATGGGTACTTTCGATTCGTCCCATACAAGTTTTTGTGTTGTCTGTTTACACGTCTGTGTTGTCCGTGATTCTCGCGGTGTTTGTTCGGTTTGTAAACATAATAGTAATGGTGCGTGGTCAGAGAATTCGTTAAATTCTAATATTTTAAAGTCGGATATATGATCTTTATCGGAATATTTCATCAACAGATAGTCGACCACACTCATGCCGTTATGAGAACAGTATGTATATTGCCCTATGTTATTGTCATTGTGTAATCGGCCATTCGCTATTATGAGACCAGTGGTCATACACATATTAATTAGGCTCCGCCCTTTAGTGTCTATCATGTGATCTTTGTTTACGCGTGGCGGGATATAGCACGTGTCGGCGATTTCCTGGTTTTCATCGTCTAAGTACCTGTCAAAATCTAATACTTCGTATATATTTGAGGTTCTACTGTTCATATCACCAGTAATGAATATTTTGCCTAGATGTGTGTATTGTTCTATACCAGACTCTATTTCATCAAAATATTCCACTTCAGCATGGTCTAATACTCTCGAGCCCGAAGGCGGTACATATACATGACACATATACACATCGTGTTTACGTACAAATAAGTCCCGTGATAACTTGACCCACATAATACCACATTGTTGTTTTTGTAGTATGTTTACATGTGTTTTCATGCTAGCTTTGTAATATATTGAAATTCCACCGCTATAACGTCCTTTCTTAGTGTTTGGGTTTTTATTTCCAAATATATGGTCACTTTCATATCCTTGTATATTCAAGTTTGTACAGTTATTTGGTGCTAACCATGTTTCAGATAAGAACAAAATGTCGTAATTGTTTACAAATTCTAGGAAATCTGGATCTACTAATTTTCTGCTTAGTCCATTTACATTCCACGATAACACATGGATCTGCTTCTCCGGACACCCCTATCCGTCGTTTGTCGTGTGTTGGTTGTTGGTTGGTCGTTGGTTGTTGATCGGTTGGCCGTTTGGTGGTTGGTACGCATGTCCATTGATGAATAGTTTGTCTCGGACCATTTTTACTGTGTTGCCTTTTTCACGTTCGCGTTGCATTATGGGGTACAGGGATTTTCTCGTGTCTCTAATTTGTTTGGGCCACTGTACGCCTATTCCCAGATTGGATTGTTTCAGCCCGGTTTGTTCGTCGTATGATTTTGTGCGTATCGTTTCTCTGTCTGTGTAGTGGTGAAACTTTGCTACAATCGGTCGTGTTTTGTTGTTTGACCTTTGACCTAATCTGTGTACACGGTCAAATTTCATCTCTGCTGCTTCCGGTATATGTAACTTATTTGTACACACTTGTTTCACTAGTTGTTCACAGTTTTCTGTTTGGTCAGATTCGGGGATCCCATAGAATAAGAGATTATCTCTCATTGATCTGGCTTCTAAATCGGTGTATTTAGATTCAAGTTGTGCATTCTGGCTTTCGTATTGTTTAATGTTTTCCTCCAATTTGTGGCATGTTTTCTGTAGTGTTTTCAGGTCGGATTTTGTTTTTTCTGTGCATAGTTTCTGTTTTTCACTTTCAGTGTTGATAAAGGAACAGGATTCTTCGACTTCTATCACACTTGTGTCTATCGTGCTGACCTTGGTTTCTAGGTCGGTGACTTGTAGGTTGATTTTGGTAACCATCTTCTCAATATTGTCAATTTTCGACATTCTTTGCTTGATCTGTTTAACGTCATTCATAAGTTCCGTTGCCCAAAAAGGTGGTTCTGCTGTTTGGTTCATGGGTGTAGCGGGGGGATACATCATTTGGTAAGACATGTTTGGTGGCCCTGGTGATACCATATTGGGTGTTTATATTCATATGTTCAACAGTGTTCATAACAGGACTGCTCATATTTGGGGCCTGGAGTGCGCTGAAAGGATTCTGTTGGGCAAAAGCCATTGTTGGGTGTTGATCTGGTTTGGGTATAAACGTAGTATCTGTGGTCGATTTAATTTTACTTGTAGGAGGTATTGTTTGTTTATGTTTATGTACACATTTATCACTTACATGTGTTTGGCCTTTGTTGTTTTCGCTCACACGCACGGGATTTCCAATATGGCTGCTATTGTCATTCAATGGTGAGCTGGCCTTTCGCTTTGGTTTGGACAATTTTCGCTGTTTTCTCGGCAAAATGTCACCCTTCTTCGTCCCAGTTGTTGCCGACATAAAGTCCAAATATTCACAAAACTTATGAACTTATTATTTTCCAATATTTCCAAGTATATCCGTATATTTAAACATTTATTTGTCCGCGGGAAAAACCATGTTCACACTAACCAAGGGAGATAACAAATATTATAGTGTACATGACATTGTATCATAATTGTGTTCATTAATGTTCTAATCCAATCCAATGTAATCAGTCAGTATATTT
>JBEVXV010000254.1:0-3315 GCA_040505915.1 Sedimenticola sp.
GGGTAGATTGGATTGGCATCCTCCAGATGAGCCCAAACAATGGACTGATACGCAGCCCGGAGTATGTGTTGCGTCAGCGCTGCTTTCGTGGGCGGCAGCCTATCTGCCTCTGCCTGTGATGTTTTAAATAGTTCCCATCTCAACGCAGCCAACTCTTTTGTGCGAGACCCCTTTTGTTTGTACAGGCAACATACAAACTCCTCTAGGGCATCAGCAACGGTATCGTCTACCATCGCTGATGTGCCAAGCCGCACAAACGCTTCTGTGATTCGCTGTGGTTGCTTGGTTAATACATTCCAACAGGTCACCTTACCTTTCCCCTGAAATCTGCCACATGTATCACATCCCGTGAATGCGTGAAAACTGGGGAGTGCTGATGCTATATTTGGACCAATGGCATTATATATATGCTGGAGATAAACCCGTCTTCTCTTGGTACCTGTACCTGTTATTACTCTGGGATCTTTGCCTAGCACTGGATACCGTGATACAGCTAAAATGAACACATCCGTGTCAGGTGATACAATATCCACCTTCTTTTCTCGTTTCACGGCGTCTATGGCATGCATAATAAGAATGGTATCAGCCTCTTCCTGCGAGGAACGTAGGTGTTCAACGGTCAGTTTGTTGGACTGGATGCCGTTGCTAGTTGACACAACCACTGGGGTATCGTCATCTTTGTATCTGTCCAGTAATTTCTCTGCTAGGTAAATCGTCAAACTTTGTTTTGTTTTGGTATTTGAAATGAACTTTCTAAATGGTGTTCGGATAGGCGTCATATCATTGCAGACATGGGCTTTTTCATATTCTCCCTTGTTCCGCCTGGCTCTGGCATTTGACTTTAATGACTTGTCAACGTCATAGTGATCAAATATCACATGACCTTCGTCACCTCGTCTAATCAACGCCTCTGAATGTTTGACGAACTCATTTGCAAACTGTTCACATGTTTTAACAGGTTTTGCGCTAAGTTCGTATACAAGTGCCATAGCATCAATTATGATAGCACGGTTTTCCCCGTCAATAACTGGGGTTTCCTCTGGTGTAACAGATACGCTCGATTCCAGTTTGTGCATTAGTTTTGCTTTGTCTGTACACGGTAACAAGTTTCCATCATGTGCGAATAATGAACGCGACACACAAGAAAATTCATATTTGCCTATGTCTGTAGCGATATCCATTTCTGGTCGCGACCGCGCTACTATTGCCATTCTGGCAAATAATGATCTATCTTCCTTTAGCTCTATTGTCCCAGTCCCAATCTTTACACTTGCTGATTTGCCGGTACTTTTCCAGTGTTTAAGCTTTAGTTTCGTCATCTTATCCCAGAGATTCTTTGATCCGTTTATTCGTTCTTGCACGAACTCTGAATATGCATGTTCCCCGGCATCGATGGTCCTCAGAATATCTTCCTGCACCTCGCTTGGAATGACTGCTTGCGTTACAATATTTATCAGGTGAGGCGATTCATTCTGGAATGGGTTGACTCTATTGAATACCTCCCTCAACTTCGCGACGTTTTTCTCCTGCCTACGATTCAGAGATTCTGACAGTTCATGATGCTTTACAGATGATTTCTTCGACAAACCGATTTGCTTCTCCGATTCCTCTGCCAGTCGCGAAACTTCTGGAGCAACCAAAAAGAAGCGTGCCAGTGAAGCTGGCTTCTGTGTGATTCCTGTGATACCACCCAATACTTTTAGAGAACGATTTACTTGTTCCAATGCATGGTCCACGCCAATTTTGCAGAAACTCACATGTGATTTCTTCACGCAGAAGTTGCCATCATTTAACCACTGCCATAGACGCGGATTTGATTCCCGAATCGCGTACATCTTTGCTATGTACTCGGGTACACATTGGGCGTACTTCAGCCTGTTCATTGCGAAGAAGTATGGACAGAAACGCTCCAAGGACTGCAAGTGGAGATGCCAGTTGCTTTCGCGGGTAGCTCGTATGTATTGCAGTAATACAAGTACCATCTCCATGTACGTCTTTGTCCACGCAAACATCGGATGTTTCATGCGACTAGCAACGAAACTTTCTAATTGCGCTGGTAAGTCGGAGGAGTTGAATATACTCGCCACTTTTTCAACGAGTCCAACTTTCAAGTCGGCATCACGTGCCTCGCTACATACGTAAGATATTTCTGAAGCCAGTGTGTCCTTAACGCCTGACATGTCTGGATCGGACTCTACGAACGATTCCATGCGCAAATCGAACAGTGCCTGCAGGCTTGTGAGGTGTGCGGAGACACTTCGCCTTAGGTGTCTACCTTCTAAGATCTGTCTCGTAGTTAAAGGACCAAATATATCTGCTTCATCCCATGCATCTTCAAACCCACTGCCCTCAATGAAACTACCTATCGTCCGAAGCATACATAACACTGTGTGTAGTTCACCAATTCTGAGGACAAACTTATCTTTGAGTTCAGGCTTCGCTACCTGGAGCTTCAGAGCTCTCTGGTATAAATCCATATCCATTGTCAATACCACTGGCAGTTCAGGGCCAACTATCTGCTCCGACACCTGCTGTGTCTGTCTGAAAACATTTAGCAGTGTCGAATATTCATGAGCAGGAGATGTCAGCAAAGGTAGGGTTCTGATACAGGTGGGTGGTGTATCGTCACTGGAAAGAAGTGAATTGAAACCTGACCATGTAGGTATTGGTTGTGTCGTTTCGGGCGCCTGTATATGCTGTTCCTCTGCTGGACTATCTTCGTGTAAATCATCATTTGTACTAGTGTCAGTATCAATCATAATACTATCGTTGCTGGTCGGTTTAGATCTGTACGCTGTTCTAGCAGTCAACCAGGCCACATCTTTGATTCTTGCTGCTTCACTCTCTTCACGGTCATTGTCACATTTGAAGTCCTGGTAATGCTCACTGTCTGATGGCCTATAACTTTGCGCTATGTAACATGGTTCTTGCTGGGGCAGGACAGTTGAACAAATGTCCAGGCTTTTCCTAGAAGTGTTTTCCAGTACCAGCTTTGGGGCTACAGGAGATGTGTTTTCAGTAGATTGTGGTTGAAATACTACTATCACAGTAGCATGTGTTGTTCTTTTTCCATCTGGCGTATCTTCATTCCAGTCTACATTGTCACAAGCAAAGAAGATTGGGGATCCTTTCATGAGTCCAGATGGTATGTACACACCGATTTCTTTCACTCCTTTCAAGACTGCATTTGCTAACTGTGTTTCCATCCTAAGTAGTCTCCCATAATCAACACTGATACCACATGCATGCAGGTAGTCTATAAGGGTTTTGCTTCGGGTCACACTGTGGACTTTGAAAGCTATACCAACTACGAAT
>JBEVXV010000255.1:0-3965 GCA_040505915.1 Sedimenticola sp.
AACCCAGTAGAAGATCATTCAATGGGCGGGCGATCTTGGCAAAATCCTTAACAAACCGGCGATAGTAACCGGTAAATCCCAAGAAACGCCTCACTTCCTGCACTGACTTTGGAATTGGCCATGTCGACACGGCTGTCACCTTTTTCGGGTCCGTCTTTATCCCACTCTCCGAAACGATATGTCCTAGGTAAATGACTTCTCGCTTGAAGAATTCGCACTTCGAAGTCTTTAGTTTCAGGTTGTTAGCCCTTAACCTCTGAAACACTGCCTCCAACCTTTCAACTTGCTGGTCGAAGCTGGTGGAGAAGACAATGATGTCATCCAAGTAGATCAAACAATCTCTCAGGTTCATCTCACCCATACACCTCTCCATCAGCCGTTGAAAGGTGGCGGGAGCATTACAGAGGCCAAACGGCATACGATTGAACTCGTAAAAGCCCAACGTACCAACCTGAAACGCAGTCTTTTGCTTGTCTTGTTCGTCGACTCCAACCTGCCAATAGCCACTTCTTAGGTCGAGCTTGCTGAAGTATTTCGCTCCCGACAGGAGATGGAGTGTATCTTCAACACGTGGGATGGCATACGCGTCTTTAATTGTACGGTTGTTGAGTCGCCGGAAATCTATGCAGAACCGTAGTGTTCCGTCCTTTTTCCTAACTAGGACCACGTTCGAAGAGTATGGGCTCTCACTTGCTCTTATGGCTCCGGATGACAACATCTCCTGCAAGTGTTCCTGAACTTCATTGATAAGCCCAGGTGGCACTCGTCGATGGGGTTCTTTAAAGGGCTTGTCGTTCTCCAATTTTATCTTGTGTGTTACCAGATCAGTGTGTCCGATGTCAGTGGTACCTCTTGAGAAAACGTCGTTCCACCTGGTGAAAACTTCGATCGCTTTCTCCTTCTGTGTATCGGTCAGATCAGTATCTTCTATGTCAATCCCATCCGGTATTGTAGGTGTTTTGATCCGATCCTCGACCACTTGTGTTTGGATCCGTGGTGTATCCTTCTGTTTTGTGTCCAAGATGTCGGGATGTCGGAGGACTTTGACCTCATGAAGCTCACACAATGTGCTGCGTGGAGGTATGGTTATGGTCTTTGCGGAAAGGTTAAATATCCGTACTGGTATTCTTTCGCTGCGCCCTGATTTTTTAAGAGTCACTATTCGTGGACAAACCCCGATCCCATTGGTGGCGCCTATGCTCTGTTCCGTAATGACGGCCTCGGCATTTCTGCATTTCCTGGTAAAGCCGGATACAGTCGTTGTCTGGAAAGGTTCTATCTCAATGACTGTGTTGTTGGTGGATTTGACCTTCCCAACGTACCCATTCTGCACAGAAAGAAATGCGGTGTGCCACTCATGAGGTATATCATTCATGGCACCGCACTCTTCCTTTAGCAGACGGATAACGTTGGTGCCAACAACGACGGGGACGTCTACTCCGTAGTCTGTCGTCGGAACTACGAGTGCGGGAATATCCAGTTCCTTATCATGGAATTCGGTTCTGACGGTTGCCTCAATATACCCTAGATAAGGGAGACTGTTCCCATCTGGACCGCTGACTTGTAGACCGAATTCATCCAAGCTTCGAAGTTGTGGCATCGGATTCAGTGACTCGTAATATTCTTCAGAAAGTGTGGTCACCATTGAGCCACTATCAATGAGGGCTCGAGTCTTTTTTCCACAAAATGAGATTTCAGACTCATTAGCATGTCCGACCAACCTGGATATAAGCTCCTTTTCTTTAGGGCGATTGTGTTGCAGGTCTCCACTATGCCCCTCTATGAAGACCCCTTCTAGTTTAAACCCTGACCGCTATCTTTCTGTTTCTTCGCCTGTCCTCCTTTCCATGGGCTCTTGGTGTTTAATTTCTCCATTTGTTTCTCCAAGGTCTCTACTTTCTTCAGCAACAAATCAAGTTTGCTACTTTCCGCCGTATTCTGTGCGCTTACCGGGCGATGCTGTGCTGCTCCTATGGTTAGTTTTATCTCATGCTCTTCTGCGCGGACCTCTCTTCGTAACTGCTCAAAGTCGTATGTGTTCTCATAGTACACTCTAGTAGAATTCTTCAATTTCTCGCTACGTAGCGCTTTCCAGAACTTGCTTCGCAGCATCGAGTTCTTCTTCCCAGGCTCTACGTGTCCCTTATGTATTGCCACTTGGAGGATCTCCTCTAAACGAAGCCCCCAAGCTGCAACCGACTCGTCTGAGCGCTGGCTAGCCAAGTAAAATGTCTGTAACACACTTTCACCTGAAGCAACGTTTCCGAAAATGGTTTCTAGCTTATTCACCATCTCATCGACGGTTGTTGTGGTTCCCAGTGGTATCAATGCTCTTTTAGCCTGGCCTCTCAAGGATTTTCTAATTGCTTGAGCAACTTTGTAGTCCGGGTGCATCCGTCCCTTTCTTGCACATTCTACCTCGTAAATCCATTCCTCATAAGTTGCCTCGAGTTTAGGTTTGGGGTCCTCCCCAGAGAATGTGGAGAACTTCGGATAATCCGAAGCTGTTACTGGTGGTTGTCCTTTTAGTTGCAACCTTTTCTCCCTCATCTCCAATTCATTACTCCATATTTCCAACTGTTCTGCTCTCTTTGTGAGCTTATCTTCACTAATGTTCCGTAGCCTTGGTCGGTTATCATCATAACTCTTCACTACGTCGTCCTCAAGACTGACTACTGGTTTTTGGTCGAAATGTCTAGTCTTTTGACTCAAAGCTACCCTTCTTCTAT
This sequence comes from Sedimenticola sp., assembly GCA_040505915.1. Lineage (GTDB taxonomy): Bacteria > Pseudomonadota > Gammaproteobacteria > Chromatiales > Chromatiaceae > Vondammii. The sequence goes on from JBEVXV010000255.1 coordinate 2,730, forward strand.
CCATCTCTAATATCTTTCCACGTAACTCTCGTTCCCTTCTTATTTCCTGCAATTCTTGTTCTCTCTGTTTGGCTATTTCCTCCTGCTGAAACCAATATCGTTCACTTTCCTCCATCTCCTCCCTTTTCCTTTGAAGCTCGGCCTCGAGCGCTCTAATCCGTCTGGCTCTATCCGATACCTCAGTTGGTATAGCTCTTCGTGAACGATCAGTTTTAATCTCATCCCATTCGCTATGTATAATTGCAGAATCCATTTCAACCATACTCGAATGTTTCTCTTTCTTGTTCACTGGAAGCTCGCTAACGTATTCCCCTCTTCTATGTAAGGTTCTATGCGGTGTATCATCTTTTCTTGAGCTCAATATCTCACCATACTCTTCATGCTCGTCACTGAGAAACTCCTCAGTTGGTTGTTTCTTATTCAATGTACGTTGAACTTGTCTATGCTCCTCTACATGAGACGATGGTACTTTAGTATGTGACTTTACATGACCAGCTTTTCCTGGAGTTGAAGTCATCCTGTCTTGGAAAACACTGTAGTCGTCATTCATTGACGTGGGCCATTCGTAGCATAGTTCTGTCTCTTCGCTGGGAGTTAACTCCACTCCCTGTACCTTCAACAACTGCACTTTCTTCTTTAGTTCACTTTGTAGTACACGTTGGCGCTCTTCCAGCTCTTTCACATCAACATTATCATCATTTAATTGTTTTGCTGCACCTTTTCTCAACACAGATTTAGGTGTGAATTTTCTCCTGTCTATTTCATCAACACTTTCCTCTGAATCGTCATTGCCTATGACATTACGATCCGAGAGAAAGTTTGCTCTTGGCCGTGGTTCCAATGCACTACGACTTGACTCACGCTGTTGATCAGGGTAATCAATCCTTTGTCTTAGGTTATCCTCATCTTGAATACGTTTCTGGTTTTCACTAAATCTACTAATCTCCGATTCTAGTCTTTGCAACTGCTCAAGTTCTTGTTTCTTGCTTTGACGGTCACGCATGTACTCTTCCCTTTGTCTCCTTATCTCATTGACGTCTTGATCTAATATATGTTGACGCTCCTGTCCAACTATAGTTCTCTCCCTTCTGAGCCTTCTTAGCTCTCGTTCATCTGGTTCAGATTCTCGACGAGCCATCGTAACAAAGGCTACGTTCGGGAAACTCGTCCTACTATCGTCTTCTAAAATGACGAATTTGCACTAACGGAGTATAATATTATCTGTGTTTTTTTTTT
>JBEVXV010000255.1:3975-4313 GCA_040505915.1 Sedimenticola sp.
CCACTAAGCTATCCAACGGGATACGCGCATCGTGTTTCTGCACCAAATCGCGTGTAAAAAAGAACACGTTTTTCTCGAAGTTTTATCCGTCGCGATTTCCGATTGGTTGGGGTATAGGAGATATACAACGTTATGCTGAACTATATGTTATAGGGATTAAGGTTATTGTATGCAAGTACAAGTAATTATATGAAAACAATACATATACATATAATAATATTATATTATTCACAGACACATAAACTCATACATACACACGCAAACTCATCAAACACACACTACTCGAAATAAATTTAGAAAAAACACACAAAAATCCCACAAAAAAACATGAACTCCAA
>JBEVXV010000256.1:0-5973 GCA_040505915.1 Sedimenticola sp.
TGAGTGTGACCATATCAGATCCGGCTATAGAAAATCCCCTGTGATTAGCCATGTGATTTATTACCACATGGGTGAACATAATTGTGTGGAAATAACCCGAATTCTTCATAAGCATATGGCTATTTCTCGTAAAATAGCGGGTCAAAGGTGAAAAAGTGACTGTACGTTATCTGCCTCGCTCTCTTCCACACCACAGGCCTGGGCAATTTCATGCCACTGCTCTCCTGCGGCTTGAACCTCATCTGCACACCGCGCAACAACGCCCTTGGGCAACCCAAACACTTTCCCCAACCGGGCGGCTTCTGATGGTCGGGGTGGTAGCGGGCTATACTGAAAACCTGCGGCATGATAGGCACCCTGTTCGACCGAGGGAATCATGTCGTAGGCTGGCGCAAAAGCGAAGCACTCGCCATCATACAACAGGCTGAAGTTTCGCTCATGGTCGTCCGCATTGTTGATCATTCGGTTGAATAGCATCAGTTTCAGAAGTTGTTTCAGATCCTGCTCAATCCGCCCGGAGTGTTGTTGCAGCATGCTGCAGATTTCGTCATAGCGAAAGGCTCGTCCAAAATCTCGCTGGGTGTGAGGGTCTTTCAAGAATGCATTGATACTGACAATATGATTTCGTGTTCGATCCTCGTTGACATCAAAACGCTCAACCAGCAGCACTTCTCGACCATTGATCCCGGTGCGCACCCTGGCTGCCGGCGTGACAATACCCGCCTTGTTGGCCATCGTTAAACAGGCCAGTTCAATGCGTGCATTATTGAACGGATCCTGGCCCAGCCGGTTGAACTTGGCAATAGATGCTCGCCCTGCCTCATGTACCAGGGCCTTTGGCCTCGCCCCCCCCACGCCGGTGCCATTATTCGCCAGGTACAGGAGACTCATCTCATCGACAGACACCTCTCTGAAATCGGTGGCGTCGACCTGTTGCGCTGCCGCTTCGGCTTTTTCCAGATAGGCAATATCGACGCCCAAATCAAAAAAGGGTGACGCCCCCTGCTCTACCATGCAAATAGCGCCAATTCGGCTGTGGCCAATCATTGCGAGAGCATCGATCACGCTATTGGCGTTGTACTCCTCCCGATCACGATAAAATGCCAAATGTGCGAGTACCCGCCTCCCCCAGGCATCAGGCAGGTAGTCATCGATAATGCCCGGCATGCCACCAGCACAGCTCAACTCAAAGGTACGCTCACCTAAGGGGAGTAGGTTTGGATCCAGTGAAAAAGCGCCCGGCTGGGCAAGAAATTCTTCCCGGTAGCGAAGACCGAAATCAGTCAACACCCCTTTGTCTTCAACCACCACACAATCAGCCGCCTGGATGATGCCCATCACCGCAACATTCACATGGAGATCATATTTGCGTTTAATCATCAAACAGACTCTTTTTTATCTGGAACAGGCTGTCGAAATTCGCTTCCAAACCCAATACCTTGGCTGCAGCAAAGTACTTGCCCAGGCCCACGCTTAAATCACCCTTTTCCATCTTCTGCAACGTAGCCCTACTGACTCCGATGCGTAGGGAAAAACCCTTGAGATCATCAGTGGGAAATCGTTTTCTTCGTGCCACCCGTAACTGTGAGCCTACTTCTTCCAGATAATTCACATTAATCACCAAATACTATTTTATTGGTATATATTCATAATAATGATCATTATTACCATTATTATGGTATTTATTCCAGGATTATCTTGATATCTCATTGAGCATGAGTGAAGTCAGAACAGCCTTTCAGCGGTAAGTATTTAAAAAATGAGGTAAGGCACCACAGAGCAGGATAAAAAACCACGCGCTCTGATTGTGTTCTATAGGTGCAACTGGATGGTCGTCGAAGTCAAATTGCCCTAATTATTTTGGGGAGAAATTGGGGGGAATTTTATTTATAAAAACATTCAATGGCTTACCCCTAATGAACCGTACAAACCATACAAGGATCAAACGATCTAACTATGTGCTGTACGGAGATCGGATCAACCTCCCCCGCCCTGAGGGGTGCACCAACCAGCGCCTGCTCCAGCGCACCTGGGTTGCCCTGGGCATCACGAGGTGAGAAGTTCCAGGTGGTGGGGGCGATGATCTGGTAGTTGAGAATGCGACCCTTCTTGATCTTTATCCAGTGGCCAAGGCTGCCACGTGCCGCTTCCACCAGGCCGCAGCCAACGGCGTCTTTAGGCATGGGGGCGTGGTAACAGAAGGGGTCTTTGGGTGTCAGTTCACGACTCCACTGCTCCATGGCGATAACCAGGCGGGCGATCTCCAGCAGGCGGGCAATGACCCGGTTGCGGACGTTGCCGCCGCTCTGTTGCACCAGATCTCTTATCAGCGGATTGCCTGCCACTTGCTGCCTTGCCAATGCACCCACTTCCATCACCTGGCCCGCCATGCGTGGCGCTTTGCACCAGCTGTATCCTCCCTCTGCCTCTGCGTCCGGCATGGTGATTCCTTCGTAGGGGTGTTTAGGTTCGGTCTGGTGCCGCATCCAGCTGTGGGATAGATCTTCGGTTATCTGCCGATGATCAACCTCACCCGGTTGTCCATCCCAACTGCCTTCAGCAAACAGTGGCTCTCCCTGGTGGTCGCGATAGGCGCCGTAGCTCATAAAGTGATCGGCGGCGCGTCCCAGTTGCTCCAAGCCAAGCGCATCGGAGATCTGGAGAAAACGGCGGAAGTCGCTGCTTTGGGGTGCTGCCTCCATCGCCCAGTTTTTTAGTGCTGCGGATGAGTCGAGCGCCACTATCCGCTCCAGCGAATCGCCAAAAAGCGTTGTCTGGAGAAATTGACGAAAGCTATAGAGTAGCGTTTGAACTCTCGCCTTCTCCTGTATTTCCAGGGGGCGGGTGCTGCCCCCCGGCTGAATCGCCAGACTATGGGGCCACTTGCCAGCAAGTAGTCCCATCAGGTGCATAAACCCGCTTCTGGCCGGTAGCAGCTCCTTTGTGGCACTCCCTTTTACCGCCTGAAAACGTTGCGCAACCGCGTCGTACCACGGCTCGTTGGCGTAGGTATCGTTGACAAAGTCGGGCATGAAGAAGAGATAGAAGTGAGTGAGGTGATCCGCCGCGTTCTCACAGGCCAGTAGAAGATTGTGTGACAGTGCACCGTTGGCTGGCATAGGCAACTGCTGGGCTGCGGCAATGGCACGGGCCGACGCCACCGACTGGGAGACCGAGCAGATGCCGCAGATGCGGGGGGTGTAGACCAGGGCGTCCCTCGGCTCCTTGCCTTGGAGGATCTGTTCAAAGCCGCGGTACATCGGTGAAACCACCCACGCCTCTTTCACCTCACCGGCGCTGATCTCCAACTGCACCTCCAGATCACCCTCGACCCGATTGAAAGGCCCAACGATACGACGACTCATGGCTTTCCCTTGATTCGATTGGTGGGTGGAACAACAATATGGTCAGCCACCGCGTTCTCTTTCAGGCGGATTGGCGTTGCCGCCTTCGAGAGGGATGCAAGGGCGACAAACCACGCCTTCGGCATATCGATTGGCAGTCCGATGGGAATACCGGCGATTTTAGGTGTCTCGGTAAAGCCATGACCCGGCTCTTCGAAGCCCGGTGCAGTACAGTTGATGCAGGCGTAGCCACCGCGCAGGCAGGAGCCCTCTCCGTTCCATAAGCGGGTATTGCAGTCACCATGTGCCTGGGTGCCAAGACACCCCTGGTGCTCCATCAGACAGCCGAGCTGGGATGGCAACCCGGCGCTCGCCTTGAATTCGTAATACTCGTTGCGGGTGCAGCCGTGGTGCACCAGATGGTCGGCGTAACTTCTTGGCCTGCCCAGCTCATCGAGGGATGCCGTGCTCATCTCACCCCAGGCCATCTCTACCAGGGTCTCGGTCAACCAGTTGGGGTGAATCGGGCAGCCGGCGATATTGATTACCGGCATCCCCTCTCCACCAACAAATGCCCCACCCAGCAGCCCACCGGGTTCATCTCCCTCGTACTGCAAGCCACAGGCCTCGGTAGGATTGCAGCCACCGGCGGTGATGCCGCCGTATGCCGCACAGCTGCCCACCGCCAGCACCTGTCCCGCCTTGGCGGCAAGCTGCTCCACCCAGGTCATCATCGTCTTGCCGCTGCCCGCTAAGCGGTGGAATGCGCCGCTGCCGTCGGGGCCGCGCACCACCGCACCCTCAAGGCAGAGAATATCCAGGGGGATCTCATCATTGATGATCCGCTCCAGCAGTTGCGGCATTTCACTGCAGGAGGCGGCGTTCAGCGTCGGGTGCCAGAGCAGATCAATACCGATGCTCTCCAGAACAGTCAGCAGATCCGGTGACTCGGCTCCCAGCAGAGAGAGGGTGCAGCCGCCACAACCACCGGATTGCAGCCACAGGAGATTTCGTCTGTCAGCCATCACTCAGCTCCACTCCAGGCAACTCAAGAGTGAATTCAGCACCCCCATCAGGATGGTTGACGACGCGCAGTTCACCGCTCATCTCTTTCGCCAAACCATAGCTGATATAGAGCCCGAGCCCCGTCCCCTTGCCTACCGGCTTGGTGGTAAAGAAGGGGTCGAACACCTCACTTAGACGCGCTTCAGGTATCCCCGGACCGTTGTCCCTCACCTTGATCCAGGCGCTGTTATCTTCACCGAGGCCACAGCCGACCCAGAGTTTCGGATCAGCCTGGCCCTCCATTACATCGGCCCCGTTCTGCACCAGGTTGACAATGATCTGATGGATCTTGCCCTTGCTTCCGATCAACTCCACTCCCTCCGGGATCTGGTAGTCGATCTGCGGTTTTACCCGGCACGCTTTGACCACCCACTGGGTAGCGGTGCGCACCACCCGCGACAGGTTGAAGCTGCTGGTCGCCTCACGCTGACCACTGGAGTAGCGGCGTAGATCCTGAACGATATCACTAACCCGCTCCGCCCCCTCCAAAGTGCCTTCGATCAACGACTCCATATCGTTGAGAATACGATCCACCTTCAACTCTTTGCGCAGTTGCAACAGATGATCTGTTTCCACCGATTGATCCACTGCGGTGAGGTATCGGGTGATGCGCTCGCCATAACGTTTAAGGGCGTGCATATTGCCGAAGACGAAGCTGATGGGGTTGTTAAGCTCGTGGGCCACACCCGCCACCAGGCGGCCCAGGGAGGCCATCTTCTCCGAGTGAACCAGCTGCTGCTGGGTCTGTTGTTGCACCGCATGGGCTTTATTGAGATCACCATAGGCGCGACGCAGTTCACCGACGGGACGACCGATCAGCACCATACCCAGCAGGCGGCCCTCATGGTCGTAACGGGAGGAGCAGTTCATCGCCAACGGGGCGGGAGTGCCGTCGGCCCCAATCAGGCTCACTTCGCAATCAACAATCGACTCCGATCCCAGCTTCTCAGGGAATCGATCGACCAAGGCCAGTGACTCCCCGCCAAACAGCTCGGCAACTTGTTTACCCAGCAGCTGATCCTGACCCCGCCCGGTCAGGGTCTCCAACGCCCGGTTGACCTGTTGAATCCGCCCTTGCAGATCACAGACGATCAGCACATCGGTGATCGCCGCCAGCACACTGCGAATAAACTGCTGGGCCTCCTCCAGTGCGGAGTTCTTCTGCTCCAGCTCCACCTGGTAGTGAACCAGGTCGGCATAGACGGCATCCATCTTCTGGATCACCTCGATCCAGACGTGCTCGGTGGTTGGATTGAGATCCAACGACTCGGTCACACCGGCACGGTTGATCAGGCTCTGTTTGTGCTTTGCCATGGTTTTCCTTGCTGCACTGCCAACATCACTTTCTATTCATACCCCACTGTTCAAGAAACACCACCCCGTAGGAGTGAACTTGTTCGCGATTGGCTTCGTAGGGGGCTCTTCGCGAACAAGTTCGCTCCTACGTTGTGATCCGGCAGGGTCTTGTTTTCTGTGGATTCTACCTGATACTACATAGCTGACATTACTGTTCATGAAACATCTCCCCGTAGGAGCGAACTTGTTCGCGATTGGCTTCGTAGGA
>JBEVXV010000257.1:0-4143 GCA_040505915.1 Sedimenticola sp.
GATATAAAGTTTGCTGTAGCGAGCTGCTATATTTACATAGAAATTATCTCCCCTGCTTTCACAGCCGACAACGGTGAACAAACACATCTCCAATACATTTAAACACGATTTTAATTATCGAGAAGTGATTATCTACATATTTATATGGAAAAATATGCAGAAAATGAAAATTGCCAAACTTAATTTTATTCCTTAAGGGGGCAGACAACGCTTACCGCTGCATTTTTTTTTCATTTCTACTAATAGCATGATCAATTTCTAACAGAATAAAACAAATATGAGGTTTATGTTATGCATTACAGTGTTTCCACATTACATTTTGAAACATGCCCGACCGCTGCGGAAAATGGTTAATTTTGGGTAAAAATTGTACTTTGCTATGACATGCATAATGGTGATATTTTTTCACCTAATCAACTTCATAGTGCCTTAGCAATGGTTTAACTCTGTTGACAAGTCCATTGTCTGTGTAATTAGTACCCACTGTATCAAAATAAGATATAAATTTTCATTGTACGTGTGAAAAGTGCGTAAATTGATTCGGAAAAATGCAACAAATCTGAAAATGTCACCACAGAAACAAAAATAATTTACTTAAAACAGGTACTGAAGTGGTCAAACACAATCTATAAGTTATATTATACAGATACACATCGATCTGTCATACTTTAGGCATAGCTAACCTGCCCTAAAACTATTTTAAATGAAAAGTGAACAGTCTGGTGGCAGTGCAGGGGAGATAATTACACACAACACAGTACACTGTGTATACATGAGTTGCTGCTCGGTGGCTGAGTTTGTCCAGGTACCATACTGTCGGCAATAAATTGGTCTCTGAGGACAGATTAATGACCTGGCTATCCAATTTGGATTATCTCTGTTTAATTCTGACCAAAAGTTATAGCAGACACACACAAATACCCAGCAATACTCAGTATACAGTTGACTGTGGAATTATTTCAATAAAATAAATTGTTACAACAGGATTATTTAGTAGTTTGTATCAAAATGTTTCAGCATAGCAAGTGCAGGAGACAATATAAGTCAAATGAAGGAAAGAGGAGCGCCTGGTTTAAAAAGGGACACAGAGGATTAAAAACTTCTGACAACTCACCAAGTAATGATGAAATAGCTACTGGTGTGCCCACGGCGACGGATGTACCCGCTGTGAATGATGTGCCCACTGGCAATAGACTCCGGCTTACAAGCGATGAAGTCCACGAAGTAGCTTATGCGTCTGAAGGTACCAGTAGTGGGGTTTTACTAGCTCGTTTGCGACCAACGGTAGATATAGCTGCAAATGAAGGAGATATTTGTGAGACTGAATACGAGGAAAATATTATTGTGAGTTTGAAAATGCTTTCTGAATTATGTAAGATGTTCAGCAATCATTCTTGTAACAGACCTAACACTGATGTAAAGATTACACAGAGATTAGGCATGTGCATCTCAGTGTCTGCAGTTTGCCACAACTGTAGATTCAAGTCTCAGCCAGTTAATCTAACATCCAAAATTAAAACAAATAAGAGAGGGCCGCCGGCCGGGGCCTTAAATGAAGCCCTTTTACTACCAGTGCTAAAATCCAAAATGGGGCTAGATGATGTACTTTTGGTAATGTCATGTTTGAATGTTAAGACTCCAAATGAACGCAGTCTCAGAAGGAAAATTAACAAAACCATGGATGCGGCTGAAGAAATAAATAAAGAGCAAATGCTTGCAAACCAGCAATATGTAGCTCACATCAATACCATAATGGGACGTGACAACACGGTTGATGTGCAGTACGACACCTCATTCGCAAGCAGGCCACAGGCTGGTTGTGAGGCTTCAGAACAGAGTTTTGCACCACTAATTGAGCATACCACTTCAAAGAAGCTCGTGTTGAGCATTGCTACAGCAAATAAACTCTGCAACCGACGGAATTGCGACCATCGGTCATGCGGAAAAAATTTCAGAGCCGACGCTTCTATTGCCTCAAGTGAGAGGAAATTACTGCACGACAATTTGTTAGAAATTAAACGGCGTGGGAAGTTGAAAGTTCGCTCTGTGACATCTGATGCCAGTTCACAGATTGCCAAGGCTCTTCGAGACTACAACTCGGACCACAATCAAGCAATAAAGCACTACAAATGTTTCATTCACAGATTAAGAAGTCTGCAGAAGAAAATTAAAGCCATGGCACTAAGGACATGTCCAAAAAAGTATGATAAGAGTGTGTACTTGCAAAAATTGTCATCATGTATTCGAGGCAGGATACGCTTAGAATTGTTGAGAATACGTAAAACCTGCTCTATAGATGCACAGTTCGCTATGAAAAGCAAAGCAGCCATCAACAACATATTGCCCTGCTTCAAGGGAGTACACAGAAACTGCAGGGAGAACTCACTAGTGTGCACAAGTCATTTATCGTCATATTCTCCAAGTTTTCTACCATATGGCGTTCATATGGAGATAACCGGCGCAGATATTGCCCGAATACAACAAGATTTGGACACACACTTCAGCAATGTAAATCTCCATAGCATATGCAAGTTGTACACTACTAACATGTGTGAAAGTCTACATTCAAAGGTGTTCACATATGCTCCAAAGTCTACAAATTATGCAAGAAACTTCACTGGATTGTGCCATTCAGCGACGCATTCAAGATCAATTGGATCAGGGCGTGCAACAATTGCTTTAGCGAAAGCTAGAGGACTGCAGATCAAGCTACACAGTCCTATGTACCGCCATCTAATGAAACAGGACAAGAGAAGCAAATATCATGCAAACAGAAAGAAAACACAACAATATAAATACAATCGCTACTTATCACGTAAACGGAAAAGTAGCCGAAAACAACTTCAAGATTCGCTATACAGTAGCGAGGCATCATGTTCGCAAGCAAGCACTGAACACAGCTACGGACACAACTGCGGACGGCGTTAGTCAAATCAGGTAGATATAATCAGTTACACGAAACAGCTACATGTATCAATTTCACACTTTCATATAGTCAGATAAAGAAACAAAAAAATAAGTAAATAAATAAATGAATAAGTAAAATGCAGCAAACACTGTTTCAACATGAAGAAACATCATTCAGTTGATAAAATATATGTGTCTCGCCATTAGATAAAAATGCTTGTTGAGTTCACAAACAATATCGACCCATACTAGCCTGCACATCAGTGCAGTCTGATCAGGGTACTCACTTTTTTGCAAATTATAATGTAGTCCATGTAGCTCATGCAAAGGGTTATATAAACACGTTCAAATTTTGCAGACACATGTAGCTGTTCCGATACCAGCGCTCGACTACTGTATAGCTAAAAACAGCCAGCCAGCCAGCCAGCCAGCCAGCCAGCCAAGCCACCGCCAAGTCTACCTACTGGCCAACCGAACACCGAACAACTGTCCAGCAACTGATATGCAGGTAGGCATGCATTTAAGAATCAAACTAGAATAATGATCAGACTTGAATGACCATACGTGGCAAATTGGAGCTAACTGAAACCTGACTGGGGCCCGAGGCTATAAAACGTTTTAACAATCTCAGACTCAGACTCAAGCAAACAGATTGATTGCTACTGAGCATATGCTCAGTATCAACCAATCAACATGCTTGAGTCTGAGATTTGAGCAAAGAAACGAGAAACAATAAATGGAATATTGAACAGTCTATATACCTCTATTCCAAAATACAGCGTGGATATCCAAAATGACCAGTGCAGCACTCGTCTGATTTGCATATTTGCCTATTATTGTTAATCCTCTGTGGCTCATAAGATAAATGAGACACAAGGATACACAGTTTGTTATGACAGACATGTGAAACGTGCATGTGTTTGGAGAGTATTTTATTTGGATTGTGGAGGAAATATGCTAGTCGATGGACATAGATTTTATGGCGTCGTCCATTGTAAACGGTGCGATAAAATCCATATCCATCAATAGTGACGTCCGCTGTCCAAATTAAACAGCTCCCAAACACATGTGACTTTCTTTCTAAAACATTAGTTAATTGTATGCGTTTAGTTTCGGGTAATGGGGCAGAAAAAAAGTTAGAACTGGCCATTTTAGCAGTCGCAATGAAGGTGCGGACATTCACGTCTGAAAATTAGTGATTTCTATATAAATAAGCAAAAATATTTAAAAAATCTG
>JBEVXV010000258.1:0-6103 GCA_040505915.1 Sedimenticola sp.
TTTCACCCGTCTTACTTGTAGGAGCGACTTCAGTCGCGAAGGAATCTGGCACAAAGTAAGGGTTTGGTGCGACGTTCATCGCGACTAAAGTTGCTCCTACGGTATAAAGACCGCTTAAGTATGCACCATTCGGGTCTGACCCTGCTATCGATAGATTCCAACTCCTAAACTTGAGTTATTAATCATTTCGCCACTCCAGCGCCTGCTGGTAGAGTCGGTTCTTCTTCTCACCTGTGATACGAGCAGCCAGTGCCGCCGCTTTTTTTGTCGGCATCTCTTCCAGCAGTAGCTGGAGAATTCGGGCAGTCTCGGGAGCCAACTCATCCTCGGCCCTTATCTTGCCCGCTACCAGAATAACGAACTCCCCCTTACGCTGGTTGCTATCGGCGGCAACAAATTCGCACAACGCCCCGAGGCTGTCCTGGCGCAGGGTCTCATGGAGTTTGGTCAGCTCCCGAGCCATGACGGCAGTGCGTGACTCGCCAAACACTTCGGCCATATCCACCAGGGTGTCGGCTACCCGGTGACTCGATTCGTAGAAGACCAGGGTGGCAGGCTCATCTTTGAGCCGGGTAAACTGCTCCCGGCGGGCATGCGAGGTTCTTGCCGGAAAGCCCTCGAAGAAGAAGCGGTCTGTCGGCAGACCACCCGCAGAGAGGGCGGCCAGTGCCGCGCTTGCCCCAGGCAGAGGCGAGACCGGAATACCGAGGCGGTGGCACTCCCGTACCAGGGGAAAGCCGGGGTCACTGATTAGCGGTGTACCTGCATCGGAGATCAGAGCGATACTGTCACCCGCCTGGAGCATTGCGGTCACCTTATTCATCGCCTGCCGCTCATTGTGCTCATGAAACGCCATCAGCGGCGTGGTAATCGCGTAGTAATTGAGCAGCGGCCGACTGTGGCGGGTATCTTCGGCGGCAATCAGTGTCACCGCTTTAAGTACCTCCACCGCACGCACGGTCATATCACCTCGATTGCCGATCGGCGTCGCCACCACATAAAGAATGCCCTTTTCGATTGACACAGCTTACCCCAAAAAAGATACTGGAAGGCTCAATCGTGCCTGCCAGAAAGCCACCATGCAACCAACTCTAAATATTTTAACCCTCTTTATCCTGCTATTGCTCATTTCCGGCTGTGGTTCTCAGTTCGGTGAGGTGAGGCCAACGGAACCCGCAAAGCCCGACCCACTGATGGAGCAGGCGCTCTCACTGGAGACATCCGGCGACCATCTCGCGGCCGCCGGTATGTTCCAGCAGTTGGCGGCAAAAGTGAAGCCGCCGGGGCGCTACTCACTATTGATGCGGGCGGCGGAGAACCTCTATAAAGCGGGGGAGAGTGATGCCGCACTCAATCTATTGTCTCAGATTGAGAGCCGTGCGCTACCCAATATCGATTTTCGTAAACGACTCCTTGCAGCAGAACTGGCCCTCAGCCACAACCGGCCGAATGAGGCGCTACGCCTGCTGCAGCTTGCTCCGGCAGCAGATGCTGGCAAGACGCTACGGCAGCGATACCACAGAAATCTCGCTGAAGCTTATCGTCTCTCAGGCAATCTGCTGGAGAGTGCGCATGAGCTGGCGGAGCTGGATCTGCTGATTGAGAATGCCGAGGCGAGGCTGGAGAATCAGCTCAACATTCTGCAGACCCTGGCGACACTGACCGATACCGCCCTGGAGTTACTACAGCCCTCCCCTCCCGGCATCCGTGGTGGCTGGATGGAGCTGGCCCGCATTATCAAGGGCCATGCGGTTGGATCAGCGCAGTCACAGCCACTGATCGACAGCTGGCACGAATCGTTCCCTAGTCACCCGGCGATGCCGGAGTTGCTGAAAGGGCACTTCACCAAACTCAAGGCCCAATACCGGCGTCCCAGCCATCTGGCGATACTGCTGCCCAGTCGTGGCCCTTACGCCAAAGCCGCCACCGCCCTGCGTGACGGCTTTTTGGCCGCTTACTACCAACAGCCAGCCCCATCCCGTCCTCGCCTCGTCTTCTACGATAGCAGCAACAGTGCCGACACCTGGCCACTCTATCGCCAAGCGGTGGACAGTGGCGCGGATATGGTGATTGGCCCACTCAACAAAAAAAGCGTCTCTCAGTTGGCTCGTGCCGGAGAGCTGGAGATTCCCGTACTGGCGCTCAACCAAGTACCCCCAGAGGTAACCCAGCCTGCCGATCTCTACCAGTTTGGCCTCACCCCCGAGGATGAGGCGCGCCAGGTGGCAGAACGTGCTTGGCTTGATGGCTACACCCAGGCAACCGCCCTCACCCCCATGGGATCCTGGGGTGAGCGAATCTACGACGCTTTCCGCGACCGCTGGGAGCGGCTGGGGGGTACGCTTATCGAACACCAAGCCTACGATACCAAGGATAATGACTTCTCACGACCAATCCGTGCCATGCTCAACATCGATGAGAGCTATGCCAGAAGAAAGAGACTACAGCAGTTGCTCGGTAAGAAGGTCGAGTTCGAACCCCGCCGCCGGGAAGATATCGATTTTATATTTCTCGCGGCCAAGAACCCCAAGGCGCGACAGATCCGACCACAACTGCAGTTCCATCACGCCTCGGGTATTCCGGTCTACACCACCTCGCATATCTATACCGGCATAGCCTCGAAAAAAAATGATCCCGACCTTAATGGCCTGATCTTCCCCGATATCCCCTGGATACTGGTCGCCGGTGGTGACGAGCCCCTGTCACGAGAGCGGCTGATGGCGTCTCAGCCCCCAGAGCAACAGAAGTATCAGCGACTCTATGCCATGGGCATCGACAGCTTCAACCTACTGCCCCACCTGGCGCGACTGGAAACCAGCCCCCAGGAGACCTTTGATGCCAATACCGGCAACCTCTACCTGGATGAGCTCAACCGGGTACATCGACAGCTGATATGGGCTGAAATGTACAATGGTGTACCGAAGGTGACCGGTTATGCTCAGAGAATCGACCTGGAGATCGGCGAGCAGCCACAGCTGAAAATGGAGCGTGTACCCACGCCCACCACAGAAGATATTCCAGTCATGCCAACGAATGAAAATACGCTGAACAACAGGGCATCTATGAACAGGAGCTAGCCATGCTGGGGCGTAAAACCAAAAAGGAGAGCGGCGACGAAGCCGAGGCGCAGGCAAGAGCCCACCTGGAGCGTGCAGGGCTGCAGATGGTGGAGAAAAACTACCGCTGCCGCCGGGGAGAGATCGACCTTATTATGCGCCAGGGGAACACCCTGGTGTTTGTCGAGGTCAGATACCGGAGAAGTGACGCCTTTGGTTCCGCTGTCGAGAGTATTACGGCGACCAAACGGCAGAGGGTTATCACTGCGGCAAGTCACTATCTGACCTGCCACAAACAGAACAACAGCGCTTGCCGTTTCGATGTTGTAGCCATCTCCGGTGAGCAGCGGCAACAGCTAGAGTGGATAAGAGATGCTTTTCAATTGGACTAGAATATGAACCTGAGCGAACGGGTCAAAGAGAATTTCAGTACCGCCATACAGCTGCAGATGGAGTCAGTCTCACTGCTTGCCGAGCCCATCGCCCGTGCTGCTGAGCTGATTGTTCAGCGGCTGTTGGAGGGTGGTAAAATACTCAGCTGCGGCAACGGCAGTGAGGCGGGTAACGCCCAACACTTCTGCTCGCTTATGATCAACCGCTATCAACGGGAGCGTCCGGGACTTCCTGCACTATCATTAAGCAGCGACACGGGCGCCATCACCTCCATCACCAGCGACTATGGCTACGATGAGATCTATGCCAAGCAGGTGAGGACATTCGGTCACCCTGGGGATATTCTGCTGGCGATTACCACCAGCGGTGAATCAGAGAACATCAACGCTGCCGTTCAGGCTGCCCATGAGCGTGATATGCTGGTCATCGCCCTCAATGGTCGAAACGGTGGTCGCCTGGCGAGCATACTGCAACCCAACGATATTGAACTGCGGGTAACATCAGAAGATAGCGCCCGTATTCAAGAGACACACCTACTCGTCATCCACTGCCTGTGCGACCTGATAGATCAGCAGTTGCTTGGGGGCTGAGCTGATAAAACGGACGATTATTGGGCTTCATACTTCAGCCGAACAGACAAAATCTAAGCTGATGGTGCAGAGCCGTTAAGAGAGTTAAAAATGTTACGGAGATATTCAATGAGAGCCACCTTGATAACCTTGTCACTGACCCTCCTGATCACCACTTTGCTGCAGGGTTGCGCACCGGTGGTGGTCGGTGGTGCCGCCGCAGGCGTATCGGTCATCCATGATCGCCGCTCGGCCGGTACCACCCTGGATGACCGCACTATCGAGCTGAAAATTCTCGGCAAGCTGGCCGAAGATAAAGCGCTCAGCGAGCACAGCAGTCTCAGCGTCAACAGCTTTAACTATGTGGTACTGCTATCAGGTCAGGCAGAAACAGCAGCGTACAGCAACCATGCCGCCTCAGTGGCAGCTGGAACCCGCATGGTAAAACGGGTGATCAATGAGATAGAGATCGGCCCTAAAAGCAGTCTCCGCGAAGATGCCAACGACTCATGGATCACCTCCAAAGGAAAACTTGAGCTATTTGAGATCAAACTACCAGGATTTGATCCCACACGGGTAAAAATCACCACCCAGAGAGGCGTGGTCTACCTAATGGGAAGAGTCACCCAGCAAGAGGCTGATGCCGCCGTTGAGAAGATACGTTTCCTCCGTGGTGTAAAACGGGTGGTTAAGATCTTTGAGTACATCTGATCAACAGACGCCTCTCTCGGCGAGTGTGATAGAGGCATTTGCCGCCATCGTCGGTCAGGAGGCGGTACTCACCGATCCGGGTGACTGCTGGTCTTACGGCTATGACAACAGCCGCCGTCACGCCCTGCCCCAGGCGGTACTCTTTGCCATCACCCACGAACAGATACGCGACATAGTACGGCTGTGTAACCGCGAACAGATCCCCCTGGTAGCCCGCGGCACCGGCACCGGCACCACCGGTGCCACCGTACCCGACCACGGCGGCATCGTCCTCTCCCTGGAGCGGATGAACTGCATCATAGAGATCGACCCGGCCAACCGCCTCGCCAGAGTAGAGCCTGGGGTCTGTAACGGTACCCTGCAAAACGCGCTGGCAGAGCAGGGTTTTTTCTGGCCGCCAGATCCTACCAGTGCGGCCATCTGCACCATCGGCGGCAACCTCGCCTACAACTCCGCTGGTCCCCGTGCTGTGAAATATGGCACACCCAGAGAGAACACCTTAGGTCTACGCGCCGTCACCGGTGCCGGAGAAGAGATACGCACCGGCGTCAACACCACCAAGGGCGTAGTCGGCTACGACCTGACTCGCCTGCTGATCGGCTCCGAAGGCACCCTCGCCATCATCACCGAAGCGGTCCTCAAGCTGACCCCTCTGGCTGAGGCGAAGATAACCCTGCAAGCGCTCTATCGCGATATGCACGCTGCCGCAGATGCCGTCTCCGCCATCATGGCGCAACCGGTAACCCCCTGCGCACTGGAGTTTATGGACGGTACTGCCATCGACATGGTGCGCAGCTACTCCGACCTGGCGCTTCCAAAAGAGGCCGGTGCCCTGCTGATGATCGAAGTAGACGGCCCCAGGCACAACCTGGAGCAGGCGGCGGCAGCGGTGAAGCGTGCTGCCGAAGTGGATGGCGTACTGAGCGTCGATATTGCACATAGCGACGAAGAGGTGGAGAGGCTCTGGCGCACCCGCAAAGCGCTCTCACCCTCACTACGCAATGTGGCACCAAAAAAGATCAACGAAGATGTCGTCGTTCCCGTCTCCCGCATCCCTGAGCTCATCACGGGTTTGGAAAAACTCTCCCAGGAGAACGACATTCAGATCATAAACTTCGGCCACGCAGGCAACGGCAATATCCACGTAAACCTACTCACCGATCCCGACGACCCAGAAAAGATGAACCGCGCCCACCACTGCCTGGATGCCATGTTTGACCTGGTGCTAAAGCTGGGCGGCACCCTATCCGGTGAGCACGGCGTTGGCCTGGAAAAGCGTGACTATATCGACCGCGAGATCGACCCGATCACCCTCGGCCTGATGAAACGCATCCGCAAGCAGTTCGACCCCAAGGGTATTCTCAATCCCGGAAA
>JBEVXV010000259.1:0-11231 GCA_040505915.1 Sedimenticola sp.
CGTGCACCGATAAACATAAACAGCACGGTCATCACTGACAGCACCAGCAGGTGGGGCCAGATATCAGCCAGTCCGGCGCCATCGATCATCACAGCGCGGGCGGCGCCGATGGCGTGGGTCAGAGGGAGCAGGTTGGCCAGGTGCTGGACGATAGCTGGGGATCCCTCCAGAGAGAACCAGACGCCGGAGAGCAGCATCATCGGCCAGCTCAGCATGTTGAGCAGGCCGTTGGCCGCCTCTTCGCTGGAGATGCGGGCGGCGATGATCAGGCCGAGGCTGATCATGCTCAGAGTGCCGGTGGCAAGTACCAGCAGCAGGGTGGCGTAGGAGCCGAACATGCGGAAGCCGACAAAGAGATTGGTGCCGATAAAGACCATCGAGGTGACCAGCACAATAAGCCAGAGACGCGACAGCACCTGGGCGGCGAGAAATTCAAAAGCGGTGAGGGGGGTCGCCTTGAGCCGCTTGAGTACACCATTCTTACGGTAGCGTACAATCACGTAACCGACGCCGAAGAGGGAGCTGAACATCACGTTCATGCCGAGTACGCCGGGAATCAGCCAATCCACGTAACGGATCTCATCACCACTGACGGTCTCTTTCTGCAGTGTCGGTGCCGCCCCCTTCAGTAGTTGCTGCAGGATGTAGCCGTTGGCGGAGCTGCTGTTGATCCAGTAGCGCCCCTGCTTCAGGTCGAGCAGCATATCCAGCTGGTGCCGCTCCACTTTGGTGACCGCGCCCTCCAGTGTTTCGAGGGAGATAAAGCGAATATGTTCAGTCTCCATAAACGTCTGTGCTCCGGGTTGCAGCTCTGCTTGGCCGAAAACACCTACTTTGAACAGGTCGTTACTGTCGCTGGTAAAGGCGAAGGCAAACCCCATGACAATCAGCACCGGCAGCACCACGTTCCATGAGAGGGCGATACGATCACGCATAAACTCATGGTTGCGGGCGAAGAAGACGGCAAAAAAACGCTTGGATTTCATTCTGTCAGCCTCTCAGTTCATGGCCGGTCAGTTCGAGGAAAAGATCTTCCAGAGTACGCGAACGAACCTGCAGGTGGGTCAGTGAGACACCCTGCTCCATCAGGTGGCGGATGCTGCTGTTGATGTCGCTGCTGAGGATCTCCACCTTGCCGTTGTTTCGATACAGGGTGAGTGCTTCATCCTGGTCGAGGGATTCCGGCACCTCGGAGGCGGGGAGGGAGATCACCGCGTTATCGAAGTGTTTCTTCAGCAGCGCCTGAGGGGTTCCCTGGGCGATGATTTTACCGTGATCCATAATCGCTATCTCGTCGCACAGCTCGTAGGCCTCCTCCATGTAGTGGGTGGTAAGGATGACGGTTTTGTTCTCGCTCTTGATGCGGTGGATCAGCTCCCAGAAGTTGCGCCTTGCCTGGGGATCGAGGCCGGTGGTGGGCTCATCGAGAAAAATGATCTCGGGATCGTTGATCAGGGCGATGGCCAGCAGCAGTCGCTGACGTTGGCCGCCGGAGAGGCGGCGGACATCACGGTTGAGAAACTCCTCCAGGGCACAGCTCTCGATCAGCTCCTGCAGTGGCCGGGTGCGGGGATAGAAGCGCTGAAAAAGCGCCAGCGCTTCAGCTACCTTGATGTAGTCCTGAAGGGAGGTCTCCTGAAACATGATTCCCGCCTCTTCACGAAAGCGGGGGCCGATGGGGCTGCCCTGATAGAGGATCTCACCGGCGCTTTTGGGGGTGATCCCTTCCAGCATCTCCACCGTGGTGGTCTTGCCTGCGCCGTTGGGGCCGAGCAGACCAAAACAGCTGCCACGCTCAATTGAGAGGTTGATGCCATCCACCGCCTTCACTTCGCTGTAGTGCTTGGTCAGCTTGTTGACTTGCAGAATCGTGGTCACGGTGGATCTCATTTACCGGAGAGGTGGAATATCTACTATTGTACCTTAGCGGATACCTCTTGGTACCCAGGAGCCTGTCCTATTCTCGGACAGGCTCCTGGGGTCAATCACCTGAGTAGCTACAAGAAGTTCTTCTCTGAGTACTCTGTGGTTCTTTGTGTTCTCTGCGATCCTACTGCAAAACGACAGGATAATCATGAAAAGTCGGTGGTGTCACTTGGTGATGTCGATATCCTTCCCACTGGCCAAAACTTTCTCTGTAAGCGTTCTCATGTACTTGGAAAGCGCACCGGGGAATTTCACATATCCACGCTCGCCGACATAGCGCAACACGCCCTGGAAGTGGTAGGTGTAGAGCATGCCGTCCATGCGTATCACCTCTTTGTTGCGGTCGAACAGCACGACTCCCGGACGGTAGGTGAGTTCCAGTTTTTGTGCGTACTCCCTGGGTGTGGTCTTATTGCCGTCAACATCGATGATAGGCTCGTTTGAGTTACCGTCGAGCCTGACAAAGGTGAAGTTCTCAAGTATCTCCCGGGTCTCCGGGTCTTTTAATATGCCGTCGTGAAGTGCATCACAGGTATCACACGCCTGGTCTTCGAACAGCAGTGCCATAGGGTTGGCCGCCGCCTGCTGTAGGTTGGTGATCTTTTTCAGCTGTGGGTGATCACGAAAGCTGTAAACCTTTGCCGGTTTCTGCTCTTCTATAAATTTTGCCAAAGTGGTGCGTTCATAGGCCTTCTGCTGGACAAAATCGAGGGCGTGCTTGAATGCCGGTACTGAGCGATAGCCATTGGTTCGCAGTACGGTTTTGTTGTCGGTGTTGAGGAAGAGAATGGTCGGTGTGTATTGCACCTTGAGCATTTTGGCGAGCGCTTTCTCGGTTACTGTGGTGTCGGCATCGACAGCCACTTCGCGGTCGCCTTTGATGTTGATCTGAATAACATCAAAGTGCTCTTTAATAAACTCGGTGTGAGGGGCGTGCTTGAAGTTCTCCTCCAGCATGTTGTAGCAGTAGGGGCAGCCGTTGAGGTGCATAAATAGAATGACATGCTTACCTTCATCCGCCGCCTCCTCAACATCATCGGCAAGTTCGAGAAAGCTCTCTTTGAACCAGTCTGGGTGTTCTGAATCAATACCGCCGGTTACTTTTCCCCGGGGCGTGGTTTCAGCAGCGCTGTGGGCTTGCCAGGAAATTAACAGGGTCAATGCCAGAATAATCCGGCGTAGCAGTTGGCTTGTTGGCATGCGCTTCTCCTTTGAGGTCTACCACCTAACCAGATACATCATAGGTGATGGTGGAGCAAGGTGACTACTGTGGTTTTCCCTTATGATCGAGAGGTTATCCTTATGTGGTAAGACGGTGTTGGAGAGGCTGGTTTTAGCTGAACTTGAAATCGAAACCGGCACTCTTCAGCCGCTTCGCTTCCTGCTTCAGTTCCATCTTTGGTAGAGGGTGCGATTTAAGCCATCCCGGGGGAAATTCGAGATTGATACTGTTCTCCTGAACCCGAATTAACACATTGGTATGAAGTGTGGAGGTGCGCGAGCGGTGCAGCAGCACTGCGAGCCGCAACAGCAGGCAGAGCTGCATGGCGCAGAGAACAATATCCTCGGGCAGAGCCTGAAAGACTTTCAGTGGGAACTTGCGGCGGTGTCCCCGGATCAGGGCACTCAGCACGGTCTGTTCCTGATGGCTAAAGCCCGCCATGTCCGAGTTGGCTATAAGATAGGCGCCGTGTTTATGATAGTGGGCATGGGCGACCGTCAGGCCAGCTTCATGAAGACGCGCCGCCCAGCCGAGCATTTCGGCATACTCATCCTTTCGTAGTTGCCACGGCACGGCGACCTGCGCAAGTAGTGAGCGGGTGCTCTTCTCCACCCGTTTGGCCTGCTCCTCATCCA
Source organism: Sedimenticola sp. (assembly GCA_040505915.1). Lineage (GTDB taxonomy): Bacteria > Pseudomonadota > Gammaproteobacteria > Chromatiales > Chromatiaceae > Vondammii. The sequence goes on from JBEVXV010000259.1 coordinate 3,784, forward strand.
CTTCATAACGGTGGCACAGAGCACGGACGCTGATCTCTCTGACATCCTCGTGGTGAATGCGCCCCAGCATCTCATAGAGCAGGCCTTCTCTGAGGGCCCTATCGGAGATCTGCATCTGCTCAATCATAAGCGCCTCGAAGACGCAGCACAGCACCACAACACCGCCGACAAATACCGGTCGGCGTTCCTGGCTTAGACCTTCCAGATGGACTCGATCGATATGCCCCGCTTTGATGAGCGCTTTGCGCAGTTTTTTGAGACCGGCATAGGTGATGCCATCACGCTCCTCCGCCCAGCCAGCGGCGTGGATTACTTTGCCGATCGCCCTAATGGTACCGGAGCTGCCCACCGCTAACTGCCATCCACTGCTGCGATACTTATGTTTTACCGGAAGCATCTCAAGCGCACCGGTGATTTCGGCTCGATGCATGGCGGCGGCTGTGATTTCACCTTCGGCAAAGTGACGCCTGCTCATGCTGACGCAGCCCATATGCATACTTTCCATCTGCCCGGGTACGAAGTCATCACCGATGATCAACTCGGTGCTTCCGCCGCCGATATCCACTACCAAACGGCGTTCATCTCCGGTGGCCAGGCCATGAGCTACACCCAGGTAGACCAGCCGAGCCTCTTCGCGACCGGCAATGACTTTTATCGGGTGGCCAAGTGCCTCCTCCGCTGCCTGAAGAAACCTGCGGGAGTTTCGTACCTGGCGCAGGGTGTTGGTGCCGACCGCACGGACACTTCCCTGTGGCAGGGTTCTGATGCGTTGGCCGAAGCGCTCTAAACACCCCAGGGCACGCTCTTCGGCTTCGATTGAGAGGTTTTTCTCATTATCGAGTCCGGCACCAAGGCGCACCATCTCGCGCAGTTTATCGATTACCTGGAAGTCACTGCCGCTGACCCGTGCAATGATCATGTGGAAGCTGTTCGATCCCAGGTCGATTGCGGCAATAGTTTCCGGGTGATCCGGTGTTTGCTGTGTGGAAGCTGTCATGGTCGAGTTGTAGTGGCTCAGTGGTTTGCCTTATAGGTCATGCGGACGTTTTTGGCTACCAGCCCCTCGCCCACATCACTCGCCTCCAGGTAAAACTCGACCACCGTTTCGCGGTTCAGCAGATTATCTGCGGTGACACAGTCGGCCAGCTCGTTGGCGTGGCAGAATACGCTCTCGTAGGGTGAGTCGGGCTCGCGGGGATCGGTTATCCAGAGATTAGGGTTCACTTCCCGGATAAAACGCAGAAAACCATAACCTTTTTCCGGGAACCAGCGGGTGCAGACACCGCGAACACAGGAGCCGGGAACCCCCCAATCGTTGCGAGGCTCGAAGGGGAAGGGGAGCAGGTCGGGGATAAGGTAGCCGCGATAGAAGTCGTCAACCTGGCGCATCAGTTGGTGGGAGATATTTTTGAATGCCAGCAACTCCACCCGGCAACCCCGGTTCTGCAGTGCCGTTACCACCTGGAGAAAGTCGCCATCGCCGGTGACCAGCAGTATCTGATCGAGATTTTCCGCCTGCAACATGGCATCCACCGCCAGATCAAGGTCGGCATTGGCCTTGGTGGTGACATTCCCTTCATCATCAGTGAAGCGGCGCACCGGTTTGACTATGATCTTCCAGCCAAAATCCCGCACCATCTGTTGATAGATATGAGACTTCTTCGCATATTCGCTATCCTCTCTGGCACGCTCCTGATCGAAGGCAAGGTAGGTGTTGAGGCGCAGCAGGGTGCCGCTGCGGGCGGCAAAACGGCGCAGAATATCGTAACGTAACTGGTAGCCACCGTTGAATTTTATATTTTCGGCATCAACAAAAACACCAACTTTTAAATGACTCAATTTTAATAACCTCTGGTAGATTGATATTTAGCGTTTGAAAGGGAATGCGACGGGTGGATGAGTTATGCCCGGCATAGGGTATGTATGGTAAAGAGTGTCTATTGGATTGTTACTGTAAATTAGTGGCGGCTATCTTACCGCAAAATGCTGTCTGCTGGGATATTCTTGAATGGCTGTGCACAACAATCCTGAAAATCACAGCTATGGTTGAGTAGAATTGTAGGAGCGAACTTGTTCGCGAAGGACTCCGAAACGTGCTCTTCGCGAACAAGTTCGCCCCTACAGCCGACTTCAGGATTGTAGGAGGGGATTAGAGAGTGCGTACTCAATGCTATTAACTTAGGTGGAAAATTCCCCGTAAACTTCAGGCTCGTCATTCCCGCGTAGGCGGGAGTAGTGGTGCAGGGATGCACCGTTTACGGACCTAAGGATGGAATCCGGGGGACAGTGCTCCGTAGCACTGGATACCCGCCTGCGCGGGTATGACGATATGGGCGCAAGATCGGAAGAGTTAATTCTAGCTGGATACCCGCCTGCGCGGGTATGACGGGAAAGAGAGAAGTTCGATCACTGGGTTTCAACCTATGCTGGGATGACCATGGTATTAAGCTTAAGTTAATGACATTTAGTGCGTACTCAGGGGTGATCCGGTGGGTGTATACTCAACTCATCTCAGAAAAACCGTGCGGACACAAGTATGAAAATAGAGACATCTTCATTTGGGGTGCAAGAGATAGACCCGGAAACCGTTATCACTTTTCCCCAGGGGGTAATCGCATTCGAAAAATCCACCCGATTCAAGCTCTTTCATTCGGAAGAGTATCCCGATCTCAAGTGGCTGCAATCACTGGATGATGGGGATCTCTGCTTCTCCATAATGGAACCCCACCTGTTTGGGTGTGAGTACGTATTCACCCTCAGTGATACCGATACCGGGTTGCTGCAAACCACCACAGTGGATGAGTTGCAGATCTATTTTATGGTCTATCAGGGAAAACCAGGCACCAATCCGAAACAGATGAATCGGGCGGAAGATGTGGTGATGAACGCCAACTGGAGAGCGCCTCTGCTGATCAATCCAGAGATGCGAATCGGTCTGCAAAAACTGCTTGTCGATGCGGTGCGTACAGTGAAGATAACAGCGGAGTAATAGAGCGGGGCGGAAGATTCCAGGTTTAATCTGAAGTAACTATTCAGCACGGTAATCCAGAACTCAGGCGTAGGAGCGAACTTGTTCGCGAAGAGCACATTTCGTAGTCCATCGCGAACAAGTTCGCTCCTACAAGTGCAGCTTTATCTCCATCGGGACTTTTTCAGAATTTCAGGATTATTGTGCATAACCACCAAACGGAATCAGTGGGAGTGCACAGGGGTCACAGAGAGAGCCGAGTATTGTTACGGCTGATCTCTGCGACCTGTGGTTAACCGTTATTTATTAGCACGATTGTTCACCAGATCATCCACCACACTGGGATCGGCCAGAGTAGAGGTATCACCCAACGAGTCGGTCTCATTGCAGGCGACCTTGCGCAGGATGCGACGCATGATCTTACCTGAGCGGGTCTTCGGCAGGCCCGGCGCCCACTGGATGATATCGACATTGGCGATCGGGCCGATCTCACTGCGTACCAGCTTAACCAGCGCTGTCTTCAACTCATCCGTAGGCTCAACACCTGCCATCGTGGTGACATAGGCGTAGATACCCTGTCCCTTGATATCATGGGGGTAACCCACCACCGCCGCCTCGGCAATACTCTCATGTAGCACTAGCGCCGATTCGATCTCGGCTGTACCCATACGGTGGCCGGATACGTTGAGCACATCATCAATACGACCGGTAATCCAGTAGTAACCGTCCTTGTCCCGGCGGGCGCCGTCACCGGTGAAGTAGTTGCCCGGATACTGGGAGAAGTAGGTCTCTATGAAACGCTTATGATCGCCGTAGAGGGAGCGCATCATCGCCGGCCAGGGACGGGTAAGAATCAGTGCGCCCTCACACGCGCCGTGCAGCTCTTCGCCGGTGGCGGCATCGACAATGGCCGGAGTGACACCAAAGAAGGGTACCGAAGCGGAGCCGGGTTTCATATCGATGGCGCCCGGCAGTGGTGTAATCAGGTGACCGCCGGTTTCGGTTTGCCACCAGGTATCAACGATCGGGCAACGGGCGTCACCCACCACCCGGTAGTACCACTCCCAGGCTTCGGGATTGATCGGCTCACCCACGGTACCGAGGATACGCAGAGACTTGCGTGATGTGCTTTTTACCGGCGCTTCACCCGCCCGCATCAGTGCGCGGATGGCGGTGGGGGCGGTGTAGAAAATAGAGACGTTGTGCTTATCGATCACCTGCCAGAAGCGTGAGACATCGGGGTAGTTGGGAATGCCCTCAAACATCAGGCTGGTAGCACCATTGGCCAGTGGCCCATAAACAATGTAGGTGTGACCGGTAACCCAGCCGACATCGGCGGTGCACCAGTAGATCTCACCCTCCTGATAGTCGAAGGTGTACTTATGGGTCATGGCGGCGAACACCAGGTAACCGCCGGTGGTGTGGAGCACCCCCTTGGGTTTGCCGGTGGAGCCGGAGGTGTAGAGGATGAACATCGGGTCTTCCGCATCCATCTCTTCCGGTTCACATTCGTCGGCGGCGTCGGCCATCACCTCGTCGTACCAGATATCGCGCCCTTCAGTCCAGGCGACATCGCCGCCGGTCCGTCTGATGACCACGCAGGTGTGGACGTTGGGACACTCCGACAGGGCGGTGTCGGCGTTGACCTTGAGTGGCACGTTTTTGCCACCACGCACACCTTCGTCGGCGGTGATCAGCGTTTGACAATCTGAGTCGAGAATACGGTCGCGCAGTGAATCGGGTGAGAAGCCGCCGAAGACAATGGAGTGGACAGCGCCGATACGGGTGCAGGCGAGCATGGCGACAGTGGCCTCGGCCACCATCGGCATATAGATACAGACCCGATCCCCCTTTTTCACGCCACGGCCTTTCAGCACGTTGGAGAGCTTGCACACCTCAGTATAGAGTTCACGATAGCTGATGTGGCGATCCTCTTCCGGGTTGTCCCCCTCCCAGATAATGGCGGTCTGGTCGCCGCGGCTCTCCAGGTGGCGGTCGAGGCAGTTGTAGGAGACATTGAGCTTGCCGCCCATATACCATTTGATGTCCGCCGTGTGGAAGTCCCACTCAGAGACCTTGTCCCACTTTTTTGACCAGGTGACGAACTCTTCGGCCTGATCAGCCCAGAAACCGTCCGGGTCATCAATGGAACGCTGGTACATCTCTTTGTACTTTGCTGCGTCGATATGTGCATTGGCTGCAATCTCGGCAGGGACGGGATAGACCTTCTCTTCGGACATGTTTTGTCTCCTCGCTGTTGTCTCAACTCTAATTTTATTGAATGGGGGTGGTCTGGGCGGCGGTTGTCTGCCTTATTCAGATTATTTCATTCTGTATCTGGATAGGATAGGTGATTTGTTCCATTATTTCGCTCTTTTTGTACTGCCGTCCGGATGGCCTGGTTAACGGCATGAAAACCGGCGCTTTGATATTGACTGCAAAATTAATACCACTTAGTTTTAAAGATAGAATACAGTAGGTTGCCGATGAACCGGGCGCTATCGCCACCCAATATGTTACCTCTGGTTACTTTTTGTTGTGTAAAAAGGTAACAGTTGGTGGTTGGGGTAGGGGCTATCCTGATGTGCATAGGATTTTTCCGTTAAAGTGCACTCTCATATCATAAAAAAACCATAAATTATATGAGGTAGTTGACAATAGTAACCAGCTTTCTGTAGTCTTGCATTTTCCGGGACATGCATTCGTCGGCAAGTGGTCTAATGATATTACCGCTTACCCAATGTCATTAACTTAAGCTTAATACCATGGTCATCCCTGCATAGGTTGGAACCCAGTGGTCGAACCTCCCTCTTTCCCGTCATACCCGCGCAGGCGGGTATCCAGCGCTACGGAGCGCTGTCCCCTGGATTCCATCCTTAGATCCGTAAACGGTGCATCCCTGCACCACTACTCCCGCCTACGCGGGAATGACGAGCCTGAAGTGTACGGGGAATTTCCCACCTAAGTTAATGGCATTCACCGCTTACCGGCTCAAGTCAGCAATGTTGGCTTTGTGAGTATTCGGAAGATTCCTAGATAATATTAAAGTGCGCACAGCACATCCAGAACACTAATATAATATTCATAAAATGGCTTTAGCAACAATGCATCAAAGATCGATCACCGCCTCCACAATTCGCACAGTCAATCCCAGGGCATAGATTAAACGTGTTCCGGCTTGTGCAAAATAACGCCTTCAAACGTCAACCTGCTCGACGGGATATTGAGCCTGCTGATCTGGTATGGGCACTGGGCAGTCTCTGTTCCCTCCATCGCATACCGTTTGATGCCGAGCTGCTGCTTAAGCAGTTTCCACCGCCCTACACCACAGACTCCCTGATCCAGGCTGCTCGTTCACTGGGTTTTCGTATCAAGCAGGCCCATAGGGGAATCAAGGCACTTGGCAAGATTCCCATGCCGTGCTTTGCGTTGCTGGAGCATAAACCGGCTACTTTGGATGAGGCGTCTGAAACAGATCGGTCAAAAGATACAGGGCTAGATGACAACGCCATCCTCGCGGCTACCCCAGTCCTGATCACCGGTGTTTCCGAGGAACGTGTCAACTGTTTTGAGGCTGGAACCAACACGCCGGTTGAGCTCTCAATAGATGAGTTCAAGACACGCTATCTCGACAGCGTCTTTCTTGTAGCGAAGGAGCGGGAAGCGGTAAAAGACCCTGATGCGGTAGAAGAAAACAAGGGTTTTGGTTTTCGCTGGTTTATTCCACCGTTGCTCAAACACAAGAAAGTGTGGCGTGATGTCCTTATTGCCTCGCTGGTGATTCAGTTGTTGGCGCTGGGTACGCCGTTGTTCACCCAGACCATCATCGACAAGGTGGTGGTGCACCACACCCAGAGCACCCTTATTGTCATTGCTATCGGTATGGCGGTGTTCATGATCTTTTCCGCCATACTCAGTTGGGTGCGTCAATATATGGTGCTTCATACCGGCAACCGGGTCGATGCGGTGCTGGCGGCCGAAGTCTTCGATCACCTGTTCAAATTGCCGCCACGCTACTTTGAGATGCGCCCAACCGGTGTGATTGCTGCTCGTCTGCAGGGTGTAGAGACCATCCGCGAGTTTATTGCCAGTGCCGGTGTTACCTTGATTCTGGATCTGCCGTTCCTGTTTATCTTTGTCGGCATCATGTTCTACTACAGCGTCCAGCTCACTCTGATCGTGCTGGCGATTCTTGCTGTGATAGCCGTTATCAGTCTCTTTGTAGCACCCCTGTTCCAGGCGCAACTCAACCAACAGTTTCTGCTCGGTGCACGCAATCAGGCCTTCCTCACAGAGTATATTGCTGGGGTGGAGACTGTAAAAAGCCTGCAGATGGAGCCCCAGCTTAAACACCGGTTCTCTGATTATCTGGCCGATTATCTACATGCTACCTTCAAGACCCGTCAGCTCTCCAACACCTACAACACCGCAGCCAGCACTTTGGAGCAGCTGATGACCCTGCTCATATTGGTGGTGGGAG
>JBEVXV010000260.1:0-60816 GCA_040505915.1 Sedimenticola sp.
ATCAAGCTCCGAAGCCATCTCATCGATGAGAATTATGGGTGAAATCTGGTTAATCCTTTCACTTATCGTTGCTTGCGCTAGGTGCATAGCAGCGAGTATCAATTTTTGTTGCCCTCTTGATGCAGATTGTTTGCAGCTTCTTCCCTTAAATTTTACGCATATATCTGCTCTATGTGGACCAACCTGTGTAAAACCTCTTTCGATATCTCTATCTCGATACTCTATGAGAGAATCTTCCAAGGATCCGCTGTAACTCCAGCCCTTCTTCCAACTGATATCTACCGCGTCATTGGGTAGAAATAGTTTGAATTCATCTTTGACGGTATCTTTAAAGTGATCAAAATAGCGTTTTCTTAGTATGTCTAACTTTCCTCCTATCTCTCCAAGCACTCTGTCCCAGATGTCTAGTTGCTCTCTCCCACCCCTTAGTGCTGAGTTCCGATGCATTAGCGCTTTAATAAACTCCTTGTGGCAGGTTTTATAATTATGTTCCACGTGGAACACACCCCACTCGAGAAAGCGTCTTCGATACTCTGGGCCTCTTTCAAGTATTTCATGGCTATTGGGTGTGATTATTTGTAGCGGTGTTATTTGTGCTAGTTCGGAAAGTTTGTTTACTGTTATTCCGTTATGACGGACTTCAGTCTCTCGGGAAGTTTTTCTTATACCAATCTGATGTTTTTTGTTTAATATTTTGCTTGTTGTAAATACTGTAAGAGAACTTTCACCTTTTGTGATAATTGATCCAGCAGCACGCCCACGAAAAGATCTTCCGCGTGCAACGGTATATATTGCTTCGAGTATGCTGGTTTTTCCAGATCCATTATCACCCCATAACATATTTAGGCATGGAGCTGGTGTGAGAGTAAGTTCTCTAATATTTCTGAAATTTTCTATTTTAAGAAGGGAAATGGCCATAGTCTGATTTTGATGGCGCGACCCTATAGAGAAATTTCATTTGGTGAATTATAGCGTGGTGGGGCGCAACAAATCTTCTTACCGTGATCTATCATTCTAGAAATCATAGTTGGAGGGGAATAAGTGTAACTTTGTGGCAGTACAAGGCAAGGTCCCTTGGCATTGGCTTCCACGTCGCCCTAGCTCCCCCATCCATGTAGTAGACCGCAAGTGTGATTCACGTCGTAACTCGATTCATTAGGCGAGTGAGTAACAGTGATCCATTGAAAGCACTTCTGTCACTTGGTATCTATCTGGAGCAATCAACTGCAGTTTTCAGGTTTGTTATGATAGATCACTTTTTTGTAATTATTTAATAATTTGGATCGCCCAGTACTGTAGTTTAATTTCTGTCGAGGTTTCAGATAAATTCTATCATTGGATATTGTCCTCTCGAGAAGGCCCTTAAAACTCCGTCCTATGAGCACCCCATTTAGTAGTCGCTCTTGAAAAATACTATTGGTCTTTTCAAGCACGGCTCTGTCTATAGTCGCATTGGCATAATTACATAGTTACTGCTCTGATTATCGACATTCTGAATCAAACAGCTACTACTGGCATCACTGAGTAGTAGTTTGACCTTATCACCTTCAATTGCACTAAGTACCTCCATCAGGTATCCAACATTAAATCCTATGACCAACTGTTCACCCTCATAGGATATCTCCATCTCCTCTTCTGCTTCCTCCTGCTCTGGATTGTGTGCCATCAGTTGCAGATTACCCGTGTTAAATTGGAATCTAATCCCACGGTACTTCTCATTTGATAGAATTGAGGTTCTCTGAAGTGCTTGTCTAAGCTCATCTTTATCTGCAATAACCTCCTTATCGGTGCTACTTGGAATGACTCGCTTGTAGTCAGGAAACTTTCCATCGATGAGCTTGGAGGTGAAAGTTGTATCAGCCATTTTAATTCTGATGTGGTTACTACTGACATCGATATCTACAGATTCATCACTATCGGTTAGTAGCCGCGAAAGTTCAATTACAGCCTTTCTTGGTAGTATCACCTGGAGTTCTATATCACTATCTATCTGGCAGTCTACTTCACTTAGTGCAAGGCGATGCCCATCGGTTGCAACAGTACGGACAATACCCTGCTTTACTTCAATTAACATCCCATTGAGATAGTAGCGTACATCCTGTTGTGCCATTGCAAAGTGTGTCTTATCTATTAACCTCTTCAACTCATTTTGAGGAAAACTGAATCTGTGGCTGCTGGCTGTAGGTTCAATAGAGGGGTAGTCCTGAGCCGGTAGTATACCCAGTGTAAAACGACTTCTTCCTGATTTGAGAAGCGCCTTCTCGCCTTTTACCTCAAGGTGTATGGTTGACTCTTCTGGGAGGGCTCGGCATATATCAAGTAACTTTCTTGCAGGTAGTGTGAAGTCAAATATCTCATCGCACTCTACAGAAGATACTGTTTTCATCTCAACTTCAAGATCTGTAGCTGTTATTGAGATCTCACCATTGCCTGCATGAATCAGTACATTGGCGAGTATAGGTAGTGTCTGTCTCCTCTCCACTACACCACCGACTTGCTGTAGTGGTTTAAGCAGGTTGTCCCTCAAGCTAACGATCTTCATTGTGCTGTTCTCTTAATAATATTAAAGTATATTTATATAGATTACTGTTATTATTAGGTAGCAGTTAAACAGTGGATAAGTCAAAATATCTTTTATACTTCAGTATGTTACAAGATATTTTTCCGATTATTATCTGTTACTCGATACATATAATCTCTGTGCTCTACCTGTTGATAACTACAGCTTGCTTTTTTCCCCTCAAAATATCAACAGGTTATCCACATCAGTTGGTTAGGATTCTTAACAGGTTTCTATAGTCTTCGGCTATTCTGTTGTCACTATCACGCAGTTCGGCAATTTTTCGTGTCGCATAGAGTACGGTGGTGTGATCACGACCGCCAAATGCCTCGCCAATTTCAGGCAAGCTGTGATTGGTCAACTCCTTTGCCAAGGTCATTGCTATCTGCCTGGGGCGAGCAATAGTACGGTTACGCTTGGCTGAAAGAAGATCTAAGAGCCTAACCTTGGAGTATTCAGCTACCGTCTTCTGAATATTATCGATGGTGACCATTCGATCCTGCATCGCCAACATATCCTTCAGTGCATCTTTGGCGAACTCAGGGGTAATCGGTTTACCGGTAAACTGGGCGTTGGCGACGATGCGGCGCAGCGCACCCTCTAGCTCCCGTATATTGGAGCGCACCCGTTTACCGATGAAGAAGGCTACTTCGTTGGAGAGGCTGACATTGAATAGCTGTTGAGCCTTAGTCTGCAGGATGGCGACGCGGGTCTCCAGGTCAGGAGGTTCAATCGCCACAGTAAGGCCCCAGCCAAATCGAGACTTAAGGCGCTCTTCAAGACCGTTAACCTCTTTTGCGAAGCGGTCACTGGATAGAATAATCTGCTGCTGTGACTCAAAAAGTGCATTGAAGGTGTGGAAGAACTCTTCCTGTGAACGCTCCTTGCCAGCAAAAAATTGCACATCATCTATTAGCAGAGCATTGACGGAACGGAAGCGTCTTTTGAATTCATCCATTTTGTTATGCTGCAGCGCTTTTACCATCTGTGCGACAAAGCCCTCAGAGTGGACGTAAACGACCCGCGCATTAGGGTTGTTGTCTAGCACCATATTACCGACTGCATGCATCAGGTGGGTCTTACCCAGCCCTACACCACCATAGATAAACAGGGGGTTGTAGGCAGTGCCTGGGTTTTTCCCAATCTGCATGGATGCAGCGCGTGCCAGTTGGTTTGATTTACCCTCAACAAAGGTATCAAAGGTAAATGTGTTGTTGAGGCTGCTGGGGAGAAATTCCGATCGGCTACCCTCGTTGTAGCTGGGCTCTGCACGTTGCTTAATAATTTGCCCCCGAACCTCCCCAGATGGTTTTTTGCGCTCAGGCTGCTTTTTGCTACCTATCTCCAGTGAAACACTGGGCGCCCCTGTACCCGCAGACTCCTTGAGAAAGGAGTTGATATCAGAAAGATAGTGATCACGTACCCAGTTAAGGACAAATTGGTTTGGTGCCAGCACTCTTATGCACTGCTGCTCCTCGATAATTTGTAGAGGACGTATCCAGGTATTGAACTGCTGTGGGGAGAGATCCCCTTCAAGACGTCCTACGCACTCGTTCCAAAAATTCACGGGCTGTACTCTGAAATATTGATGTAAAAAGACTGGCTTGCATTCTGCGGAGTGTGCGGAAATAAATATTTCATTCGACAGGCGCTGTTTATACGCAGAAAAATGCACTCTGATGGGCGTTAGCCAGCTCTGTTCGACATCTCTGTAAAGACTTGCCAGCAACTCCCCAATCAACTAAAGTCTACTCTGCATCTAAAGACTTATCCACAGGCATTTACCGCCGTTTTTTACTTGCGTTGGCGTTGCTGTCGGCTACTCTCCCACTTAGCTTTATGTTGACATGGTGGGGGGTACGGGTTATTCTGCGCGCCTTTTTTCAGGGGCTTTTCTCTCTATTGCGCACTAGGGGAAGGTCGAAGTTTATTTAAGTTTACCGGTGATGTCATGAAAAGAACTTTTCAACCCAGCAACCTCAAGCGTGTTCGCACCCACGGTTTCCGTACCCGTATGGCGACTCGCGGTGGTCGCAAAGTAATTAACGCCCGTCGTGCCAAGGGCCGCGCTCGCCTGATTCCTTAAGGCTGGCGGTTACCTCTGTCGTTTCGCAGTTGAAGGCAGGTGGAGCAGGGTTCGACCGCTCTCTTCGGCTACTGACACCTACTGAATTCAAGCAGGTGTTTCAGCAGTCAGAGAGATGCTCAGACCGACATTTCACTATCCTATACCGTCCTAACGCACTTTCACGTCCGCGTTTAGGTATGGCTATTGCGAAAAAAAATCTTAAACGTGCTGTAGACCGTAATCTGGTGAAGCGGCTGGTGAGGGAGGAGTTTCGCCTGAACCGCTCCGGCTTGTCCGGCTTTGATCTGGTGGTATTATGTAAAAGGAATTTGCCGATCAACAATAGAGCGTTGTTGAAAGGCTCCCTTGAGAGGCTAATCGGGAAACTGATGGCGACTCAACCAAAAACATTACCCGATCTAAGCTGAATTTCACTCCGCATTACGATCATTTCAGTCCATAATACGGGACTAACCACTCCCAACTATCCTAATCATAGAGTAAGTCGATGGACAACAATATCCGCCTGATACTGTTTTTTGGCCTGGCCTTCATCATGTTGATGATATGGGAGAGTTGGAACGTCTTTCTCCAAGGAAAGCAGGAGCTGGCTGGAGAGTATGCAGCACAGGTCGAGACCACTCAGGTCCCCTCTGTATCCACGGCTACCAATACGCTGCCTAGCAGCGGAAGCGAAGTACCCTCAGCTCTACCTCAAATAGGCAGCACATCCTCTTCTGGGATACCCGCAGCTAGTGCGGGTAGCGTGTCGAGCTCTACTCAGAAGATCCTAGCCAAATCTGACCTCTATACCATGGAGATCGATACTCAGGGTGGCAATATTCTCAAGGTCTTTCTCAATGATTATCCTGAGACGCTTGGCGATACCGAGAATAAGTTTCAGCTGTTAAGCCCTCTTGAGTCCGATCTGTTTATTGCTCGCTCAGGTTTGATCGGTGGTGAGGGGATGAGTGCTCCAAGCCATGAGAGTCAATATCAGGCAGAAAAGAGCAGCTACCAAATGGCGGAGAATGAGGAGCATCTTGAGGTTAATCTTAACTGGAGCGGCAACGACGGCATAAAGGTGACAAAACGTTTTACCTTCACCCGTGGTAGCTATCTGGTTACTGTGCAGCATATCGTTGAAAACGGCTCTGGTCGTGCCTGGGCCGGACGTGAGTATCGTGAGCTGGTGAGAAGCGAGCCTGAAGATGATGGTAACTCCAAGTTTGTTTACACCTATACGGGTGGCGCGATCTACAGTGAAGCGGAAAAATACGAAAAAATAGACTTCGGTGAGATGAGTGATAAGACCCTCTCGCGAGAGGTCAAGGGTGGCTGGATAGCCATGCTACAGCACTACTTCCTGGGCGCCTGGGTGCCTTCGGTGGATGAGACTAACCATTTCTATACTAATGTGTTTGCTGGAACACGCTACATACTAGGGGCTTATACCCCTGGCATTACAGTGGCCGATGGCGGCAATCACACCTTCTCCACCGGTTTTGTTGCCGGGCCTAAACTGCAGGATGAGTTGAAGGTGATCGCCAAGGGTCTTGATCTTAGTGTCGATTATGGCTGGCTGACCGTACTGGCACAGCCGATCTTCTGGCTGCTCAAGTCCATCCATGGAGTGGTGGGTAACTGGGGTTGGGCGATCATCCTCCTGACTATGCTGATCAAGCTGGCATTTTTCAAGCTTTCCGAAACCAGCTACCGCTCAATGGCGAACATGCGCAAGATGACGCCGCGTATCCAAGCGCTTAAAGATCGCTATGGTGATGACAAGCAGCGCATGAATACAGCGATGATGGAGATGTACAAGAAAGAGAAGATCAATCCGCTGGGTGGTTGCCTGCCGATTGTTGTTCAGATCCCGGTCTTTATCGCCCTCTACTGGGTGCTACTGGAGAGTGTCGAGCTGCGCCAGGCACCGTTTATCCTCTGGATTGAGGATATGTCGACCAAGGATCCCTATTTTGTGCTGCCGCTGATTATGGGTGTCTCCATGTTTATTCAGCAGAAGCTGAACCCAGCGCCACCCGATCCCATGCAAGCCAAGATTATGATGAGCCTACCTTTCGTTTTCACCATCTTCTTCGCCTTTTTCCCGGCGGGTTTGGTGCTCTACTGGGTGGTCAACAATATACTGTCCATTAGCCAGCAGTGGTATATCACCCGCCAGATAGAGGCAGCTTAAGAAGCTGTTTATTCGGCCTGTGAATACACAGGAGACAATCGCGGCTATCGCCACCCCGCCCGGAATGGGTGGGGTCGGTATCGTCCGCATCTCCGGCAAAGATCTGAGCGCCATTGCCGAAGCGCTTATTGGCCGACTCCCCTCCCCCAGGCAGGCTCACCTCTGTCGCTTTCTTGATAGCAAAGAGGGTGCGATTGATGAAGGGATCGCCCTCTATTTTCCTGCACCATACTCTTTTACCGGCGAAGATGTTCTCGAACTCCAGGGCCACGGGGGTCCGGTGGTGATGGATCTGCTGTTGCAGCGGGTGCTGGGCTGTGGTGCCCGGCTCGCTCATGCCGGAGAGTTTAGTCAACGCGCCTTTCTCAATGACAAGCTTGACCTGACCCAGGCTGAGGCGATTGCCGATCTGATCGAGAGTGGAACAGCCGCTGCCGCCCGCTTGGCGGTGCGTTCTCTGGAGGGGGCCTTCTCGCGCCAGATTAATCAGCTGCTCAATAAGCTGATTAATCTGCGCACCTATGTTGAAGCCGCCATCGATTTTCCCGAGGAGGAGATTGACTTCCTCTCAGATGGAAAAGTAAGCGCTAACTTACGCTCTGTAGAAGAGTCTATAAGCACTGTACAAAAAAGTGCCCAAATCGGCCGACTGCTGCGCGATGGTATGGTTCTGGTTATCGCCGGTGTTCCAAATGCGGGTAAGTCGAGTCTGCTCAACGCCCTTGCGGGTCGTGATTCTGCGATAGTGACGGAGATTCCCGGTACCACCCGGGATCTCCTGCGGGAACAGATTCAGATCGAAGGCATGCCGCTACACTTGGTCGATACCGCCGGTCTCCGTGAAAGCAGCGACCGGGTAGAGCAGGAGGGTATCCGGCGCGCCCGTGAAGAGATTGCCAACGCCGATCGCATTCTCTGGGTCTTTGATGATAGTGCCGATCCTGATCATGATGCCCTTGATCGATCCAGCCTCCCCCCCTCTGTTCCTCTCACTTTGATCCGCAATAAGATAGATGCTAGCGGCACAGCACCATCCATCAGCGATAACGGCCAGTGCGTAGAGATCGCGCTCTCCGCTAAAACTGGCGATGGGATTGAACTGTTGCGCAGGCATCTTAAAGAGAGCATGGGCTACTCTGGTCCAGAGGAGGGCGTGTTTATCGCCCGCCGCCGCCACCTTGATGCCCTGGAGCGGGCAAGTGAGCACCTTGCCACCGGCAAGCGTGCTCTTGAAAACAGCGGTTCGGGTGAACTGTTGGCAGAAGATCTGCGTCAGGCGCAGCAGGCCCTGGGAGAGATCACCGGTGAGTTTACCGCAGATGATCTACTGGGCCAGATCTTTGGAAGTTTCTGTATCGGCAAATGAATAGAGTACAAGCCCCTTGTAGGAGCGGGCCCCCGCCGCAATGGACGTCCCATACTCCCTAAGATATTTCATAAATCCAGTACCTGTTCCCCCCATTTTTTCCACAATAATACGATTGTTATTTGTCACCAATTGTTCGATGATGGCGTTAACAATTGATAACCTATTGTTATTAATAATATTAATGGGTTCATTACAGATTTATTCCGGTGATACTATTCAGTACAGCTGAATACTTTTTATGGACATCGTCCTGAGTGCAAGACAATCACTCAGGTCTTGTTCAGAGGTTCCCCTGTAGTCACCGGATTACTCTTTCAGACACTATTCGTTCAGTAATGAACGGATACTGTTGGATTATGCCGGTAGTATTTGGAGTGGTTATGGATGTTCAACGTTCCCTGGGTATTAATGAAGACTCGGGCAATCTGGTGGAGGAGCGCAGAAAACTGCAGCTCTATATCAATCTGAAACTTGCCTCATCGGGTCAGCCCACCTGCGTTGCAGGCATGGAGATGGAATACCTGGATATCGCCCAGGATCTGCTGAAAAGTTACCGTGAAAAAAATCGCCTTCTCACCGATTACCTCTGTCCCGCCGACCAGAGAATTCAGGATTTTCTACAGCGTTATCTCAAGGAGTCTTCTGCCGAGGAGGTTCCTACACTACCGACGATGACCTTTATTCTTGACCGCCACGGAGTGGCTCGTGAGCTCTCACTTCCACTGGGTGAGGATGAATTTCATTCTGCCATCATCTCCAGTTACCGGGTTAAACAGGGTGTGCTGCACAACCCTGCCAGTGATCGGCGCACCACCAAAGGCTCGTTCCATATTGTGGAAGGTGGTCTACCCATACCTGGTGATAAGAAAGCGGTGCCTAAGGGTACTTTTGCGGCACTCTTGAGAGAGGCACTCAACCCCCCGGAAGAGCTGTTGCAGTTGCCATTTACTGCCAAGCAGTCAGAGAAAGCGAAGATGTTTGTCTCCCTGCTGCTGCGACCGACTATCTGTCCTGAGATTCCGGGCCGTGATGCAGAGAAGCAGATGGAGATCCGGTTTTTTGCCCCAGGTAATCTGGTGAGCAACCTCGACTTTGTCGAAAGTATTTTCGGCAATGGCGGTAACCCTACCCTCCCCGCTTTTGACTCTGGTCTTGATGTGGATCACTGGAGTGGTCACACCGGCTGCGTCATTCTTGCCCCCCACCTCACGCGAATGACAAAAAAGGCGCTGGGCTTGCCCCACTATGACCAGGCAAACCAGCGTCAACGGAGTGAGGGCATGTTCTGGCAGGAGGCGGCGGAACTCTACAATGATGGTGAGGCGTTTAAGCTGACTGCTCGTGACGAGAGCGGTGTGATTGTCACCCTACTTGCCGACAACTACTACGGTTACTGCAAAAAAGAGGTGAAGACACAGATCGGCTTTGCTGCCAATCTCTACGGCCTTGCCGAAGAGGAGCATGCCGGTGGTGCCCTCGCCTTTCCCCGGATCAACCACGGTGTTGAGTACGGTGTCGACAGCGTCACCCGTGAGGCGGGCTACTCCTTTCAGGAGATGGTCGAGAAATATGGTGAGCTGATGGAGTTACAGCCCGAGGGGTACGCTATCGACAAGCGCTATCCCGAGATAGCTTATGTACCCCAGGATCTACGCATGGACCTGCTGAAGCAGACCATCACCTGGCAACGTGATGGCGCTGACCACAGCATCCGCCTCCAGCCGGAGAGGATCTATATCCAGCCCAACGGCTACAAGGTGGAGATGGACAGGCACCCCTATACCGGTTCCTGGCGTCTTAGTGGTACTGAGGCCGAAGGTACCTTTTGCCATAAACCGAGCACGGTCTCAGGCGGTGGCAAATCGGAGATCTCCAAATCGATGGATGATGCCGTACTCTATCACCCGTTCTTTATCGATGATCTGAAGAGTGATATCGACCTGGTGCAAGAGATTTTTGATCGTGACTATAGCCATCGTTTCAAACCTGGCTTTGAGCACGAGGATTACGATGCAGCACGTAAACCACTGAATTCCAACCGCAGCTTGGGTTCACTTATAAAACTGCTGACCCCTTCCCCCAGCTATACGGATGAGTACAACCAGTGGCTGGAGAGTCTGCCCAACCGTATTCAGGCGCTGGCCTTTGTCATCAAGCGATTCTACCGTGAGTCCTGGGGATACCACTGGCGCAAGTTTATCTCTGTGGATGTTATCGACGGAACGGCTGGCCATGAGCTAAAGGTGTTTGGTAGCAGGATCGTCGGCTCATACCTGCGCATGGGCTTTGATGAAGAGGGTAAATGGCGCACCTTTAAGCTGCGCCAGGACTTCATCTCATCTGAAAAAATACAGATGGAGGATGACATCACTGCATCGGTCGTTGTCTCCACTGATTATCTGCGAGGCAGCTGTCGTTGCCCTGGAGAGGGAGAGAGCGTCAAACTGGTAAAAAATTGCGAGTATCGCCTGTTTCAGCGGCCCGATGAGGCGATTCACCCAGGCTTTGATAAGCAGACAGAGCAAGAGATGGCCCAACCAGACAACTTTATCGCCAACTTTGAGCCACTGACAGGAGAGAAGCTGGAGGCGGTAGTGGAAGATGTTCTCACCTTTGGTGATTTCTCCCCGGCGATGTCCCAACTGTTGCAAACGGCTTACGATGAACAAGAGGGCTTTGTTGTCTCCTCTGCTCATCCACGAATAGTGGATGGTGAGCCGAGTAAGAACCCCCGTTACCTGCAGACACGGCCGGATCTAGCCAACCCCCAAAGTAAATATATAGCGGATATCAGCACCCGCATGCATCGAAAGCTATTGCTCGATCAACCGGTTTGTCATCCAGTGGATGCAGTGTTAACCGGTAGGCGCAACAATCCACCGGAGCCGGGTATCCGTGCGCTGGCGGTCTACAACCCCATCCACTACCAAGAGCTGCCGGAACTGTTTATGGATTTTGTCTGTAGCCTTACCGGTAAATCGCCCTCGACTACAGGTGCTGGCAGTGAGGGTGCACTGACCAAAGGCCCCTTTAACGCCCTCTGTGCCACAGCAGACCTAAACAACGCCCTGGTCTCATACATCATTACCGGCTATGCCGGTTTCTCCAGCTCCGCCGGTTTTATTGGGCCGGATGTACGTGTTGACCACGATATCAGCCTGCTGATCCCTGAGGTGTGGGCACGGCTGAATAAGCAGGAGCGCGATCCCACCTTTTTGATTGAAAACGAACTTCTTGAGGCGCTGGAAGATTTTGAGCACAAGGGTAAAAAGGTGTTGGCCAGCCGCCTCGGCTACCGCATCACTGATCGCTTTGTTCATGGCTTTCTGGGCAAGATTTTCGATACGCCCAACGCGGTATTTACCGAGGCGATTCTCAAGCCGGAGACTCAGGATCTTGATGTCTTTGCCGATGGAGTCACCAATATTGTCGAGGCGCAGCAACGTGTTGCTCAGCAGTACCTTGAGGATGGAAGTATTCGTGGTGCTTGTCCACCGTTGACGGCACTGCTTCATATAATGGCCACGGGAGCGTATGAGGGTAAGGATGTGCACCACCCGGAGATTCGGGCAATGTTCACTCGTGACTACCTGCTCTCCTCAGACTGGTACGCCCAGCGTCTGGAGATAAAACAGCAGAGGGAGTCGCAACTGTGGCAGCGCCACTGCGACTATCTTAAGTCGTTTCTCGAACGGCCGGGATATGCAGATGCAGCGGAGAAGCTGAGTATCCAGGAGAGACTCGACTCAGCCCACCAGCGCCTGAGCTATGTGCAGAGTGGCGATTACCGCAAAAGCCTGGTCGGTACCCTGGGTGCCGATCCACTCGGTTTGGATTAGAACTATATTTCGTGCAAAGGCGCAAAGGCCATCAGCGTCTTGCCCCTCCGTCTTTGCGTGAGATTGGGGAGATATGGGGCTTCAATATGTACTATTCTGTGCCCTACCGTGAGCGATCAACTGGGTGCCAATGAGCGACAGCAGTACATAGGCGGCAAAGAACCAGAGGCCAGCCTGCACCTCAGCTTGGGTCATGCTCTCCTCACCGGCGGCGGAGAAGAAGACTACCAGTATCGCGACGACAAAAACATCGGCCATCGACCACTTACCGAGGTGACGGCTAAGATGTAGACCGTGGAGTGAGAAGCTGTGGGTACGGCTGAAGAGTGTCAGCCATGTGGTGAGGGTCTTGGCCATCGGAATAATGACACTGAAGAGAAAGAGAAGGGCAGCAAGCCAGCCGTTGCCATGGTCTTTCAGAGAGATGATGGTGGTGAGAATCCCCTTTGACTGGAACTGAAACACCGTCTCCCCCAGTAGCGGCAGCTCTTTACTTGCCTCCAGCGAAAGAATCGGCGTGGTCAGCCCCACCGCCAGAGTAACAAAGGCCACAGTAATCAGACCGTAGCCAAGATCCAACAAACGACGACGCAAAGACCAGCTGATGACGGCAATGGCGGCGGCGATGGCAAAGAAGAGGCCGGTAAGGAGTCGAACCGACTGATAATAGGCCGCTTGCAGTGCCTTGTGCTGATTGATCTGCTTGAGTGTTTCCGAATACCCACCATAGAGTCCGAAGCTGATCGCCTCCAGCAGTTGGCGACCGCTGTTCTCCAGCTGAGTCTCCGCCTCCAGTTGGCTGATGATATAGAGGGTTTCGGCCTCATAGGCTGAAGCCTGCTCCCACACTTTCCAGCCGTTCCATGCGAGCAGCAGAAAGAGCAGTGCGAGAGTGATGATATGTAGTGTTGTTTTCATGCGGGCTAATAGTAACCTGGGAAGAGGTCATTAATCACTTTCATATAACCATCCACCACCATACCCCCTGTAGGAGCGGCGCCCTCGCCGCGATGAACGTCGCACTGCTCTTTGCCATAAGACTTAGGGTGGAAACTCTGTACTACGGCAGGTATCTGTTCAGACCCCCTAGTAACTTCTCAAAAAGTCCGTGCCATAGGATGCAATAACCCCTTTTCAGGACACGCGGTGAATACCTCCCTGTACGCTCACAGCAGCATCCCTGCTGCTGTACGTCCTGAAAAGGGGTTACTGCACCCACCTGAACGTTATTCATCTGCACTGGGTTATTGAGAAGTTACCCCCCCCAATGATAACAGCATGATTTGACACGGAATCCTCGGAAAAACGCGGAATATTTTTTCTAATCGATTCTTTTCCGTGTTTTCTGCGGGTTCCGCAGCAAATGCTGTTTAAAAACATTTGGGGGTCTGAATGGTTACTACGGTAGGGGGCGGAGTCAATTCAGGGGCGAAAATCCCGTACCAGTCGATGAAAGCGGTTTTTTGATGCCTTTGTAGAGAGCACACCATAACGCAGGCTGATATAGAGACTGATGATCTTATCAACGTCCGGCCTTAAATCGGGGCGGCGGCGGTTGATGCGGTGTTGATAATCTTGCGGTCCTTCATAGCTTCTGCGTCGGATGCCTTTTCTTTGCAGCCTTTTACAGAAGCGCCGATAGTCGGCTTGTAGCGGGTCGAGCCTCTCCCGCCCCCGGTACCAGAGCAGTAGGGCAACGGAGAGTAGCAGCAGGCTGGTACTTACCAGCATACCGCCAGCCAGTCTGGCTCCTTTGAGAAACTCCAGGCCGAGCAGCCTCATCAGATCTCCCTGCCGCCGGTCGGAGTAACCGAGTACCCAGCGGTGCCAGGAGGCGTTGACGGCATCAATGCTAAGGCGCAGGCGCTTGAGTGTCTGACGCAGCAGGTCTGAATTGACACTACCAAAATCGATTGGAATACCGATGGTACTGTCGCCGCCAAGGTTAAAATCGAAGGGGCGCTCAATCCGCTCGGGGGCGACGGCGGCGGTGGGGTCGGTACGCACCCAGCCAAGGCCCTCCAGCCACACCTCCGCCCAGGCGTGGGCGTCTGATTGACGGACAATCAGATAGTTCCCCATGGGATTGACCTCCCCCCCTTGGTAACCGGTGACCACCCGTGCCGGAATACCGGCGAGGCGCATCAGAGTGACAAAGCTGGTGGCGTAGTGCTCGCAAAAACCGCGGCGGCTATCGAAGAGAAACTGATCGACGGGATTCTCCTCCACCAGTGGTGGGTAGAGGGTGTAGAAGAAGGGTTGCTGGCGGAAGTGGTTGAGGGAGTGGTTGACCAGCTCACCATCACTCTGGCTTGCGCTGCGCCACTGGGCAACCAATCGCCTCATCCGAGGGGTGATATTGTCAGGCATCTGTAGACCACGGCGGCGCTGCTCGGCAGAGATGGCGCCGGTGTTATAGCGCAGATGAGAGCCGATTTCGTAGCGGTAGCGGCGGTTGATCTGCTGCTTGGTGATCAGGTGAAAGTCTGGCAGCAGGTGTGACGCTGGTGGAGTTGTCGTCGGCAGGTCAAGGGCGTAGATCCAGGGATTGGAAGAGGGCTCCAGGGTAACGCTGTAGTGGAGTGGCTGACCCTCGACATGGAGCTGTAATGAGTTGTCAGTTAGTTGCTCACCCCGCTCCCAGCGCCAGCCATCACTCTTCCAGAGCACGGGACCACGCCAGTAGCGCTGGATTGGTGGTGGTACCGGCCCTTTAAAATCGACACGGAAGGCGACCGCCCGTGACTGTATAAGTTGGCTGATACTGCCGGGTGTAATGTGGTCGCTGAGACCGGTGGTGGCACTGCTGCCGCTGATGCCCAGGTTCCACAATGGACCGGAGAGGCGGGGGAAGAAGATAAACAGCGCTACCATAATCGGCAGTGCCTGTAGCAGCAGGGAGAGCGAGAGTCTGGCTGAGGAAGCGGGTGAGGAGGAGGGTCGGCAGCGGCTATTCTCGATCAGTACGCCGACCAGACCCAGTGTCACCAGCAGGCAGTAGGCCAACAGCAGCATCTGCTGGTTAAAGAGAAACTGGGTAGTGAGGGTGAAGAGGCCCAGAAATATCACCAGATAGAGATCACGGGGTTTGCGCATCTCGAGCAATTTCAGCCCCAGCATTACCGTCAACAACGCGACACCGGCACGGCGCCCAAACAGCAGCGGATAGTGGTAGAGAATCAGCGAGAAACCGGCCAGGGTAAAGAGAAAAAGCAGAATGCGACCGGGCTGCAGGTCGGGGTGATAGATAGCACCAAGTCGCAGGGAAATGGTCACGGCAAAGAAGAGAGCGAGGGAGAGATTGAGGTGTCCGAAGTGGGGGGCGACCGCCATGGCGGTGAGGATCACCAGCCAGGTGAAGACCCCAACCTTAAGTTTCAGCTCTCTATTCTCGGGCAGGCTCACGGCTCCTCTCCAAACAGCGCCAGCGCAGCAAGACACTTCTGGCGATGCGCCTGACCCCGGGCCGGGGTGATCTCAACAGATGGCAACCGTAGCCCGAACTCCAACTGCTGTTCGCAGGCATCGATAACACCACGGCAGAGACGGCTGAGCCGCGCCTCCGTATCACTCTCCTCCAGTTCATCCCAGTCGAGCCAGCGCCGCTCGGAGCGGTCACCGCCAAACTGTTTGGTCTGTAACGCCTGCTCCCGTGCTAGCGCCTTCCAGTTAATATGCCTGGGTGAGTCACCGTCGTGATAGGGGCGCATACCGACAAAATCATCGACACCAACGCCGCGATCACCCTCACTGCTGTGCCGATAGTCATCCTTGCCAGCGGGTGGCAGGCGCGGGCCGGGGCGGGGGTAGACCAGACACTCACCCGGCAGGTCGATATAGCACCACGCCCGCAACAGACCGCTAGGGAAGCGAGTGGAGAGTGTCAGTCTCGGCAGAGGTAAGCGCCCGCGCCTATGCGTAGCCATGGCCAGTGTGCGGCTGTCGGTTGATGAAGGGGCGATATCGGCGGCGGCCTCCATGCCCTCAGGTAGCCGCAGGCTAATGGCGGGATGCTCCCTGCTGTGACCGTTAATCAGCCGGATCTTAAATCGTGCCTTCTCTCCGGCAAATACCGCATCGCTCTTACCCTGCTGCAGTTGCAGACCAAGAAGATTTCTCCAGGTATGGAGCATGACCACCAGCCCCAGGCCCGCCAACAGGAAGGTGAGCAGAAAGCCGAGGTTATTGGCGTAATTGATCGAGCCCAGCAGCATCAGCAGCAGCATCAGGGCGTAGCCGATCCCGTAGCCTGTTGGAATTATATAGATCTTGCGGTAGCCGACTTCAGCCCGCCCCTGGTGGTCGACAGCAGCGAGACGAAGAAAGCGGTTGGGTGGAGTGAAACGCATTTATCTACTTTACTGCCTGTACTGTGGATGGCAGGGGGCGTGCCGCCAGGGGTCGGAGTCGATTGCGCTGGAATGGATGAAAAAAGCACCATTTTTCGCCGCAATCGACTCCGACCCCAAATGAATATTGTCTCTGCATAGTAACTACTCAGGTCAGCGGCACAGACTCAAGAAGCAAGCGGGAGAGCTCTCTCCCTTCATCAACCCCGGTATCGGCACTGGAGTGAAGGCGGTGGCTCACTGTTACAGGCAGAATCGCCTGTACATCCTCGGGTATCACCTGTTTGCGCCCCTGGAGCAGAGCCCAGGCACGGGCGCTGTTGAGTATGGCCAGTCCGGCACGGGGTGAGAGGCCATGATTGAAGCTGGGGTGGCTGCGACTAAAAGCGAGCAGATCCTGAATATAGTCGAGCAGCGCATCCGCCACATGCACCTTGGTTACCTGCTGTTGAATGGCCTGGAGCTCTCCTGCTGCCAGACAGGGCTTGACCTGCTTGATCATCTCACGTCGATCACTGCCTGCCAGTAGTGCCCGTTCCGCCTGTGGGTTGGGGTAGCCGAGGTGGATGCGCATTAGAAAACGGTCGAGTTGTGACTCCGGAAGGGGGAAGGTACCGATCTGATAAGCGGGGTTCTGGGTGGCGATGACGAAGAAGGGCGCTGGCAGTTGTCGGGTCTCTCCCTCGGTGGTCACCTGCCGCTCCTCCATCGCCTCCAGCAACGCGCTCTGAGCCTTGGGTGTGGCGCGGTTGATCTCATCCGCCAGCACCAGCTGGGAGAAGATCGGTCCCGGATGGAAGCGAAACAGCGCCTCGCCCCGGTCGTAGATGGAGACACCGATAATATCTGCCGGCAGCAGATCGCTGGTGAACTGGATACGCTGGTACTCCAGCCCCAGCAGTTTGGCGAGTAGATGGGCAAGAGTGGTCTTGCCCACTCCGGGTAGATCCTCAATCAGCAGGTGACCCCGCGCTAACAAGCAGGCGATGGCAAGACGTACCGGCTCCTCTTTGCCGAGAATGACACGCCCAGCCTCTGTGACGATCTGCTCCAGTTTGTCCTTCATGAGCACTCCAAATAGTTGTATCTAAAACGATGAAATCCACGATAACCCATCTAACGTGTAAAATACCCTATTTAAGATAGACAGTTTAGAGGGTAAATGTTTCATACCGATAGTTACGATGTGATTGTTGTGGGGGGTGGCCATGCCGGGACCGAGGCGGCGCTGGCGGCGGCGCGTATGGGTGCCCGCACTCTGTTGCTGACCCACAACATTGATACCCTGGGACAGATGAGCTGTAATCCGGCCATTGGTGGTATCGGCAAAGGTCACCTGGTGAAAGAGGTGGATGCCCTGGGGGGAATAATGGCTCATGCAGCCGACCTTGGCGGTATCCAGTTTCGTACCCTCAACTCCCGTAAGGGGCCGGCGGTGCGTGCTACCCGAGCACAGGCGGACCGGCAGCTCTATAAAGCGGCGGTGCGCCACGCCCTGGAGAATCAACCTAATCTCAATCTGTTCCAGCAGGCGGTGGATGACTTGGTGGTGGAGGGCGGGCGGGTCACTGGTGTGGTGACGCAGATGGGCCTGCGTTTTGTTGCGTCGGCGGTTGTGCTCACCGCCGGCACCTTCCTTGGCGGACGTATCCATATCGGCCTCAGCAACTACCCTGGGGGGCGGGCGGGTGACCCGCCTGCCAACGCCCTGGCTGAACGGCTACGGGAGCTGCCGTTTAATATTGATCGGTTGAAGACCGGGACGCCGCCACGTATTGACGGTCGTAGCATCGACTACACCCATCTCCAGGCCCAGCCGGGGGATCAGCCCTTGCCGGTCTTCTCCTTTATCGGCTCTGTCGATCAGCATCCGCCGCAGGTGAGCTGCCACATCACCCACACCAACGAACGGACCCACGAAATTATCCGTGGTGGCATGTCCCGCTCGCCGATGTATACCGGTGTGATCGAGGGGGTTGGCCCGCGCTACTGCCCATCAATCGAGGATAAGGTGGTACGCTTTGCCGACAACCCGGCACATCAGATCTTTATCGAGCCCGAGGGGTTGAGCAGTAACGAGATCTATCCCAACGGTATCTCCACCTCCCTCCCCTTCGATGTGCAGTGTGAGCTGGTGCGCTCTATGAAGGGTTTTGAAAATGCCCATATAACCCGCCCCGGTTACGCCATCGAGTATGACTTTTTTGATCCACAGGATCTGCGCCCCAGTCTCGAGACCCGTTTTATCGAGGGCCTCTACTTTGCCGGTCAGATCAACGGCACTACCGGTTATGAGGAGGCCGCCGCCCAGGGGCTGCTGGCCGGTCTCAACGCGGTACTGAAGATTCGTGGCGAGGAGGCTTGGTGTCCGCGACGTGATGAGGGCTATCTCGGTGTATTGGTGGATGACCTGATTACCCAGGGCACCCGTGAACCCTACCGTATGTTCACTAGCCGGGCGGAGTATCGCCTACTGCTGCGAGAAGATAATGCCGACCTGCGCCTCACCGAGCAGGGCCATCGGCTGGGACTGGTCCCGGAACTGCGCTGGTGTCTCTTCAATGAGAAGCGGGAGGCGATAGAGCGGGAGCGTCAGCGGTTGGGCGGTCTCTGGCTTCATCCCGATACCGCAGTGGCACAGCAGGCAGAGGCTCAGTTAAGTAGCGCTATCTCTAAAGAGACCCGTGCCCTGGATATGCTCTCCCGGCCTGAAGTAACCTACAATGCACTTGTCGGTTTGGCGGGAATGGGTCCATCGGTAGCCGATCCCAAGGTGGCCGAGCAGCTAGAGATACAGGCGAAATATGCCGGTTATATCCAGCGCCAGCAACAGGAGATCGACCGCCAACGCTCAAAGGAGGCGGTCAAGCTGCCGGAAGTGCTCGATTATGAAAAGGTACGGGGCCTCTCCTCAGAGGTCCGTGAAAAGCTGACCAAGAGCCGTCCGGCAACCATCGGCCAAGCGGGGCGTATCCCCGGCATGACGCCGGCGGCGATCTCTCTGCTGTTAATCCACCTGAAGCATAAGAAGGTATCAAAGAGTGGAGCATCGTAATGAGTAACTATTTAGCTGCACCTGTTTATAGGGTATTTTCGGTAGGGGTCGATTGCAGCGAAATTTTTGGTAAATACACCCTATTTCCGCTGCAATCGACCCTGACCTCGAGCCGTCATGAGTGATCATGAAGCGTTGTGGCAAAGCCAGTTAGCCGATGGCCTCAAGGCGATGGAGATTGAGCTGGCGAGTGAACAGCAGCAGAAACTACTGGACTATCTCACCCTGCTGGTGAAGTGGAATAGTGCCTTCAATCTGACCGCGATCCGCGATCCCCAAGAGATGGTCTCCCGCCAACTGCTTGATGCCCTGTCGATCCTGCATCTGGTCAAGGGTAAACGGGTGTTGGATGTAGGCACTGGCCCAGGGCTGCCAGGTATCCCCCTTGCTATTGCGCTGGCTGATAGCTGGTTTACCCTGCTCGATGCCAACGGCAAGAAGACCCGTTTTGTACAACAGTCGATTGGCACCCTTGGGCTGAAGAATGTTGAAGTGGTACAGGATCGGGTGGAGGCATTTCAGCCAAGCCAAGGTTACGACACCATCACCACCCGCGCCTTTGCTTCGTTGCCAAAGATGCTGCAACTTACCTCTCATCTATTGGCAGAGGGTGGGCAGTATCTGGCGATGAAGGGCGTCGATCCTATTGAAGAGCTGGATCAATTGGGGCTCGATCAGAAGCGGGTGGAGAGAATTACCCTGTTCGTACCACAGACAACGGGTGAACGTCATGCGGTTGTGATCAGTAGCTGAGATAGTGCTTGGGATCGGAGTCGATTGGGGCGAAAGAGAGTAAATTTTCCCACAACCATAGGGCAATTGATGCCGACCAATGGCGTAAATGAGATTATTTTGACGTGTCAGAAAGTGGAGGAGCAATGAGCAGCGATAAACTGGATCAAGTAGTGGCGGAGGCAAGGCGCAATCGGGATACCCGTGAAAAAGGCTATAGGGAGCGTGCTCTCAAAATGTACCCCAAGGTGTGCGGTCGTTGTGGCCGTGAGTTTACCCGCGAAAATCTGCGCGAACTGACGGTTCACCACCGTGATCACAATCATGACAACAACCCTCCAGATGGCAGCAACTGGGAACTGCTGTGCCTCTACTGTCATGATAACGAGCACTCACGCTTGCTAGATGGTGAGTACGGTAGTGCGGTATCCGATGAGGAGAAGGGGCCAACCACCCATAATCCATTTGGAGACCTGAAGAAAATGCTTGGGGGGAGTGACTAGGAGCCTGTCCGAGAATAGGACACCTACTGCGGAAAGCCCATTTTGGCCCTTTTTTCCGCTCATTTTCGTTGAATAAGAGCAACTATTCGCCTCAAATGACCGAAAAAAATGACTCAAAATGGGCTTCCCTCGCTACGGTGCCTATTCTCGGACAGGCTCCTAGGCGTTACTGCGATCCTGCATGCCATAGAGCTGGTTACGTATCTGCACCAGCTCATGATTCGAATCGCTCAGCTTATCTATCAGTTGGTTGATCAGAAACAGCAGGATTGACTGAGTTTTTGCCGGGTAGTCGTTGAGGAATTTCTGGAAAGCCTTCCGCTCCATCTCGAGCAGAGTGGTTTCGCCGCAGGTAACGACATTGGCAGTTCGTTGTCCGCCTTCAAACACAGCAGACTCCCCAAACACCTGTTTCTCCTGGATACTGCCAACAAAAACGGCATCCTGCGCGCTGTCGGAATTCTCTTTGGTGATCATCAAAGAGCCAGAAAATACCGCAAACAGGTCGTTTGCCGGCTGCCCCTCTCTGACAATATATTCGTCTGCATCATACTCAGAGACCGAAGTGATATTTGCCAGGGAGCGCAAGGCCACGTCATCCAGGTTCTTGAATAGGTCTATTTTTTTCAAGAGCCCTTTAACATCATCGTACACCTTTACTGAACGCTCAAATTTGACAAGCTCTCTCTCCATGGTCTCCTTATCTATCCTTCCCAAAATTACCAGCACCTCACCGATTGCAGGTTTTTCCGACTCGATACAGGCGCGAGTCAGCTCAGCCTGCTCATCGTTAATAAACCCGTGCCGTACAGCGACCTCCATAAAATTGAGGTCCGTCTCCGCCTGTAGAGTCAGCACTTTGAATGCCTGGGACATATCCATGATGCCGAGATCACAGACCATTTTTTCAAAAGACGCAGTCTCTTTGCGCTGGGCGGTGAGCGCCTCAACAACATCGGCATCTGCAATCAAGCCTTTCTCAATCAGGTACTCACCAAAAAATTTCTTTCGTCCCATTCAATTCGCCTGAAGTAGTCGTTATGTTCCTTGGCTGGGGGGGTAGTCACTGCCCTTCCCCACTGGAGTTAGCGGCATAGGTATGCAATTCCTTAAGGGTCGTCTTAATTCAAGGGTTTCCAAGAGTCTATCCGATGCTGCAAATACACACTCCATGTAGTTGCAGATTCCAGGGTAATGCAGTCACCATCCATAAACGCTAACATATAAGTAACTATTCAGTGGTCCCTGTTATGAGGCTATTGTTACCAGGGGTCGGGGTCGATGGCCCACATGAATGTGGGCCATCGACCCCGACCCCAAGCACCAGATGAATAGTTACACATATAAACGGTTTATTAATAAGTTTGCAATATTCAGGAGTGGGAGAGAGTGGGCAATTCACTACAGGATCAGTTTCTCAAGATGGGCCTTGTTGATAAAGGGAAGGCTAATCAGGTGTCCAAAGAGAAGAGAAAAAAGGTAAAACAGGGCCGCAAGGGGGGCAAGGTAGAGGCGGGTAACGAGCAGATGATACAGGAGGCCCAGGAGAAAAGTGCCGAGAGGGATCGTCGCCTCAATCGGGAAAAAGAGGCAGAGGCGGAAAAGAGGGCCTTGGTGGCCCAGATAAAACAGTTGGTAGAGATGAACCTGCAGCCCACCGAAGGGGGTGAGGAGCCCTACAATTTCACTGATGGGAACAAGCTGAAGCGTCTCTATCTACCCGCACGTCTCCACCAGCAGGTTACCAACGGCAGGCTTGCGATCGTCAGATCGAATAATGGCTATGGGGTGGTTCCTGCCGTGGTGGCGGAGAAGATAATCCTACGCGACAGCAGCGTTGTGTTGGTGTTGAATGACGGCCAGCAGGGAGATGATATTGATGATGAGTATGCCGATTACCAGGTACCGGATGACTTGATGTGGTGATTTTCTATCATCACTTGTTTAGACGTTCTCTATACGCCTTATATCGAGTTACTGGCGAGGATGAGTCGCCCACCTGCGACTGGAGAGTGGTATGCCAATGAAAATATGGGTTGATGCTGACGCCTGCCCGGGGGTCATCAAAGAGATTCTGTACCGTGCCGCTGAACGGGTGGGTATTCCCCTCACGCTGGTTGCGAACCAGCCGCTGCACACCCCCCCATCGCGTTTAATCCAGTCGATCCAGGTGGCTCATGGTTTTGATGTGGCCGATAACCGAATTGTTGAGTTGATGTCTGCGGGTGATCTGGTAATCACTGCCGATATCCCTCTGGCGGCGGATGTTATCGCCAAGGGTGGAGATGCCCTCAACCCCAGGGGCGAACGCTACAGTAAAGAAAATATTGCTCAGCGCCTGAGTATGCGCAACTTTATGGATGAGCTGCGAGGGAGCGGTATAGATACCGGGGGTCCCGCCTCGTTTAGCCAGGCCGATCGCCAGGCCTTTGCTAATCAGTTAGACCGGCTGTTGCTACCTCACTCCAGCTGATCGACATCACTCCGCAGCTGATCCAGCTTGCGCTTCAGTACGTTTTCCAAGTGATCGATATCGCTGAGGATGCGGCTTTTGAAATCATTGATACTCTCTTCGTAATCGACGATCTGGTCTAGCTCCTGCACCGCCTTGATCATGGTCGGCGATATCTCGCTGATCTCTTTGAATTCATTCCGATTTCTCTCCGTTGGGAGCATCTTTTTTGAACGCCCATGACGGAATTTGATACTGGAGTGAAAGAGTGCGCCTTTTTTCCTCTTGAAGTAGATTTTCAGAATATCTTCATCACCCTCTTGCCTAAGGCTGTATTTTTCGATCTGGTGAATATCAGTTACACCCATCTCATTCAGCGTCTTATACATTATTCAATTCCTATATATTTGAAGGTTGTTACCCACTTCATTCTAAACCGGGCAACTACCGACAATGGTAGTTCAATGCCGTGCGGTAAGAAAACAGTGTAGGTCGGAACCTGAAGGGTTTACGGCAAATTCCGGTAACTTCACAAAAAGTCCGTGCCACTGCACCCATCTGAAAGTTATCCATCTGCACGGGCGTTATTGAGAAGTTACAAATTCCGACCCCAAGCACCAGCTGAATAGTTACTAAATATTTTTTGTAGTAGCAAACTTGGTTATGGGATTATTATGCGTAGCCAGTTATATCTATCGGGGGCTGTGATGTTGAAAGTGGTGATTGGGACCTGTTGGAACTGCGGGCGGGAGCTTGAAAGTCACGACTTTGGTCGGGAGACCTGCTGTCTTGGTTGTGGTAAACCCACTCGGGTGTGTAGAAACTGCCGGTGGTATGCGCCGGCTTGTTCCAATCAGTGCAAAGAGCCTGTGGCAGAGCGAGTGGTGGAGAAAGAGCGGGCAAATTTCTGTTCATTTTTTGAGACCACAGTGGAGGGGGTGGTGACGGAAACGACAGCGACCGATGACTTGTTGGCGGCGGCGGAAGATCTCTTTAGCAAAGGCTGAAGCCAAAATTAGCTGCCTGTCAGATCCCCTTCCGCTGGGGCTGCTGACGTAGACCCTAAACGGGATCGTCAATTCTCTTCTGTTTCTGCTATTCTGTCTTGCCGCCAAGGCTTTGCATCCCGGTAAATGAGTTATCAGGTGACGGTGGACAATTGAACTGAGCGGAATCTTATCCATGGGTAGAATCGTCTGCGTTGCCAATCAGAAGGGTGGTGTCGGCAAAACCACCACGGCGGTCAATCTGGCTGCATCTCTTGCCTCACTTAAAAAAAAGGTGCTGCTGGTGGACCTCGATCCCCAGGGAAATGCCACCATGGGGAGTGGTGTCGACAAGCATAATTTGGAGCGCTCCAGTTGTGATGTATTGTTGGGGGATGCGCAGTTTTCCGAAGTGGTGATTAGTTCCCCAGAAGCCGGATTTGACGTGCTTCCCGCCAATAGTGACCTGACTGCCGCTGAGGTTGGTTTAATGAGCGCCACCCTGCGGGAGAAAAGACTTAGCCTGGCACTTGCTGGGGCGAAGGAGCGCTATCAGTACATCATTATCGACTGTCCACCCTCCCTCAATATGCTGACAGTCAATGCCTTGGTGGCGGCAGATGGGGTACTGATTCCACTACAGTGTGAATACTATGCGCTTGAGGGGCTCTCATCTCTGGTCGGTACAATTCGTCAGATCAAGAGTAATCGTAACGCCAAGCTTGAGATAGAGGGGATCGTTCGTACTATGCACGATCCACGCAACAACTTGGCAAATGATGTCTCCGCACAACTGATCAGCCATTTTTCTGATCAGGTCTACCGCACGATTATTCCCCGTAACGTTAGGGTGGCGGAGGCGCCGAGTCACGGTTTACCTGTTTTAATGTATGATAAGTCCTCCCGTGGGGCGGTCAGTTATCTGGCGCTGGCGAGTGAGTTCCTGCGCCGCCAAGAGCAGCGCGCCGCTTCGGTTGCTAGGAGCCTGCCCGAGAATAGGCACGGTAGCGAGGGGAGTTTATTTTGAGTCATTTTTTCCGGTCATTTGAGGTGAATAGTTACTCTTATTCAACGAAAATGAGAGGAGAAAAGGGCCGAAATGGGCTTTCCGCAGTAGGTGTCCTATTCTCTAACAGGCTCCTAGGTGAGGGGCAGATACCCCGGCCCTTGGCGTATCAAGTCTCATCCCCCTTGGTTTGAAACAGCGCGCCACAGAGTGTGGTGCTAAATATCGGTATAGCAGATGGCAGCAAAAAAACGTGGTCTAGGAAGAGGGTTGGATGCACTCCTGTCCGGTAACACCGGTCAGGATGAGCATGGGTCCGTTGACAGTGGTGTGACGGCGGGAAGTGTCTCAGCGATTGCGGTGGATCTGATTGAGCGCGGCAGGTTTCAGCCGCGTCGTGATTTTAACCCCGAGCGCTTGCAGGAGTTGGCCGACTCTATCGCTGCCCAGGGGGTGGTACAACCCATCGTTGTTCGTCCCATTGACGGTGGGCGTTACGAAATCATCGCTGGCGAGCGCCGCTGGCGCGCAAGTCAGCAGGCGGGGCTGAGTGAAATTCCGGTAGTAGTGCGTGACGTGAACGATCAGGCAGCCATGGCCATGGGCCTGATCGAGAACATTCAGCGTGACGATCTCAACCCCCTGGAAGAGGCCGGTGCTCTCCACCGTCTGCTCAATGAGTTTGATTTGACTCATCAGCAGATCGCCAAGGCGCTGGGCAAGTCCCGCACCACCGTAACCAATCTGCTACGTCTGCTCGATCTTAATGCGGATGTTAAACGCTTTATCGAAGAGCGTACCATGGAGATGGGCCATGCCAGGGCGCTACTTGGACTCAAAGGTGAGTTTCAGAGTGATGCCGCCCGCCGCGTGGTCTCTCAGGGACTCTCTGTTCGCGAGACTGAAAAACTGGTGCGGCGTCTTCAAGGGGAGGAGCCGGGGGCAGCTAAGAGCAAGCCTGCGGTAAAGGAAGATCCCAACGTACGTAGCCTGGAAAACAGCCTGACCGAAAAGCTTGGTGCCCGTGTCAAAGTGCAGCAGGGTGCCGGTGGTAAGGGCAAGCTGGTTGTCAGCTACAACAATTTAGACGAGCTGGAAGGGATTCTCGACCATATCCGGTAATTATCAACTCAAGTTTCGGTAACTACTCAGAAAGTCCGTGCCAAAGTGTGGGCAGTAACCCCCTTTCAGGAGGCGCGGTGAATAGATCCCTGTACGCTCACAGCAGCATCCCTGCTGCTGTAGGTCCTGAAAAGGTGTCACAGCACCCAGCTAAAAGTTATCCATCTGTATTGGGTTATTGAGAAGTTACTCGCGCTTCAAGAAAGCGCTCCTTAGTACTCCGATGCCCGCCGGGCGTCGCCTTTGACCTGTTGTGCGGGGTAGCGCTGTTCGTTGATGGCAATCTTACGGTTGGCGGCATCTATCAGATCGACATCCAGCCGCTCGGCACAGCGCACCAGATAGATCAGAATATCAGCCAGCTCCAGTGTCACCGCCTCTTTTTTCTCGCCGGAAAGCACCATACTCTGCTCTTCGCTGAGCCACTGGAAGTGCTCCACCAGCTCGGCACACTCGGCAATCAGGGCCATCGACAGGTTTTTGGGTGAGTGGAACTGCTCCCAGTCACGCTTGCGGGCAAATTCGAGTAGCCGCTGGTTGAGCTGTTGCAGGGAATCGGGGGTCATTGCTCTTCTCCCATATCGATTATTTTACGCAGGCGTGCAACCTGTGCGCTGGCGGTTGCTTGATCGTAGGGCTTAGCACGGCCACAACCCCATACCGGCCCGGGCCAGCAAGGGTCATCTTCAGTTCTTGCTACCAGATGCCAGTGGAATTGTGGTACCAAATTGCCAAGTGCCGCGATGTTAAGCTTGTCTGGAGTGCCGGTGGCTTCGAGGTGCCGCGCCAGTGCGTTGCTCTCTTGCAGCAGCTGCATCTGGTCTGCTGAACTCAACTGGTGAAGCTCTCTGATATTGGCTCGTTGCGGTACCAGGATCAGCCAGGTGAAGCGACTGTCATTCATCAGCCGCACCTCACACAGCGGTAGGGTGGTAACGGCAAAAGTGTCGGCGGCGAGTTGGGGGTGAAGGGTAAACATTGCTCTGCTGTCTCGGTGGTTTTGTCTGCTGATCATAACTCAGGTTAGTCCCTTCAACCTAGGCGCCTGTCCGAGAATAGGAGAGCTACTGCGGAAAGCCCATTTCGGCCCTTTTTTCCGCTCATTTTCGTTGAATAAGAGTAACTATTCGCCTCAAATGACCGGAAAAAATGACTCAAAATGGACTTCTCTTGCTACGGTTCCTATTCTCGGACAGGCTCCTGATTCTGCAGTCGACCCCAAATGCACACTTCACGCCGTCTAACTGCGGATTCTAGGTTCAATATGGAGGTATTTGCCAATATTCCAGGTGAAAGCAATTGTCTATCCTCAACCTGTTGAGAAATTTTGGAGATATCGGTTGTTTCGTAAAGTTATCCTGACCACTCTTCTCCTTCTCCTGTGCCCACTGGTTCAGGCTGAGGAGTCACGGATTATCACTCTGGCAGAGGGTGGTGAGATCCCAATTCGCCACTACGGTGATGGTGAAGACCGTATTCTCTGGTTGCCTTCGGAGTTCGGTTTCCGTGGCCAGCGTGAGGGAAGCCTTGCCACCGGTCTGGCGGTAGAGGGGTTTGAGGTGTGGTTGGCCGATATTCACGATGCCTATTTTCTGCCGTCGGGACGCAGTAGCTTGACCGAAGTGCCGGTTGAGGAGATTGCAGAGCTGATAAAACGCAGCCAACCCGAAAGTGGGCGCCTGTTCATTATGAGTACCGGTCGTGGAGCGGCGCTGGCGTTGATGGCGGTGCGGCAGTGGCAGCAGCGCTACAGCGATCGCAAGCCCCTCGGTGGTCTGCTGCTGTTTCATCCCAACCTATTGGCGGAAGTACCCCTGCCGGGAACACGTCCTGACTACCTGTCAATTGCCGATCAGACCAACCAGCATATTCTGCTGATTCAGCCTGGAGGATCTGCCAAACTCTGGTATCTGGAAGAGGTTCTCAGTCATCTCCGCAGTGGCGGCAGCAAGCTCTACACCTGGGTGATTCCACGGGTATCTGATGGTTTTCATATGCGCCCCTCTGCCACAGAGGAGGAGTTGCAGAGGAGTGATGAGTTACCGCCGATGCTGGCGCGCTCGGCACGACTGCTGGCGGCAATAACCCAGGAGGTACATTCCCCTGTGGCTGCTATGGGCGCAGCATCGGAAAAGCGCTGGGAGACCGGCGTATTTGCGGGTCTCCTTCAGCCCTATACCGGCGATCCCACGCCACCGGCCCTGTCACTTACTGACCTGGAGGGTAATGCCTACACGCTGGATAAGTATAAGGGGAAGGTGGTGCTGCTCAACTTCTGGGCTACCTGGTGCCCCCCCTGCGTTAAGGAGATCCCCTCACTGGGGCGCGTGAAAAAGAAGATGGGCGGGCGCGGTCTGGAGGTATTGAGTGTTGATGTGGGTGAGCCGGTGGAGAGGGTACGTGCTTTTCTGAAGAGAATCCCCGCCGCTTTTCCAGTACTGCTTGATAGTGGTGGCCGCACGGTCACGCCCTGGCAGATACGCGCCTTTCCCACCACCTACCTGATCGATCGTCAGGGACAGATTCGCTACGCCTATTTCGGTGGTCTGGAGTGGGATGCCCCGGAGGTGGTGAAGGTTATCGAGTCGCTGCTGTGATTTTTTGCCCGTAGGATTCCCGCTTTGGGGCGATAGGGTTTTGCAGAGAGTGTGCGGCGTTCATCGCGGCGGGGGTGCCGCTCCTACAGCGTCAACCT
Organism: Sedimenticola sp.; assembly: GCA_040505915.1. Classification (GTDB taxonomy): domain Bacteria; phylum Pseudomonadota; class Gammaproteobacteria; order Chromatiales; family Chromatiaceae; genus Vondammii. Next base: position 28,937 of record JBEVXV010000260.1, read on the forward strand.
GGAAACCGCAGTTGACCCCGTCCAACTGTGGATTCCAGGTTCAATGATTCACCATAGATCTGTAGCTACAGCGCTAGTCTCTCTTTCGCTCGGGCAATAGCGGCACGTACCTGGGCCGGTGCGGTGCCACCGATGTGGTCTCTTGCCGCCACTGAGCCTTCAAGGGTGAGTACCTCGAAAACATCATCAGTGATATCGCTGGAGAAGGATTGCAGCTCCTCCAGGGAGAGGTCGGCCAGATCACAACAACGCGCAACTCCCAGAGCCACCGCTTTGCCTACCACCTCATGGGCATCGCGGAAGGGGGTGCCTTTGCGTACCAGGTAGTCCGCCAGATCGGTGGCGGTGGCGAACCCCTTCATGGCCGCTTGGCGCATGTTGTCGTGACGGCAGCTCACCGCAGGCATCATGTCGGCGAATACTCTGAGCGAGCCCTTAAGGTTGTCGACGGTATCGAAGAGTGGCTCCTTATCCTCCTGGTTGTCTTTGTTGTAGGCCAGGGGCTGCCCCTTCATCAGGGTGAGCAGGGCCATCAGATGGCCAAAGATGCGGCCACTCTTGCCGCGTACCAGTTCGGGTACGTCCGGGTTCTTCTTCTGCGGCATAATGGAGGAGCCGGTGCAGAAGCTGTCAGAGAGCTCGATGAAACCGAATTGGGCCGAGGACCAGATAATCAGCTCTTCGGACATGCGCGACAGGTGCATCATCACCAGTGATGCGGCGGCGCTGAATTCAATGGCGAAATCACGATCACTGACTGAGTCGAGAGAGTTCTCGCTGGGGCGCTCGAAGCCGAGCAACTCAGCCGTATAGTGGCGGTCGATAGGGTAGGTGGTGCCCGCCAGGGCGGCGGCTCCGAGGGGCATGATATTGACCCGTTTGTTGCAGTCGGAAAAGCGCTCACGGTCACGCTCCAGCATCTCAAACCAAGCCATCATGTGGTGACCAAAGGTGACCGGCTGGGCCGTCTGCAGGTGAGTAAAACCGGGGAGAATAGTGTCGGCTTCGCGCTCCGCTACCGCTAGCAGCGCCTGTTGCAAACGCAGCACTTCACTGCGGATGATCTCGATCTCATCCCGCAGGTAGAGCCTGATATCGGTGGCCACCTGGTCGTTGCGTGAACGGCCGGTATGCAATTTTTTACCCGCATCGCCAATGGCTGCTGTGAGCGCCGACTCGATATTCATGTGAACATCTTCCAGCTCCACAGACCAGGAGAACTCCTCGGCTTCGATCTGCTTTTGGATAGTCTCCAGACCGCCGATGATGGCATCGCGCTCGGCTTCAGTGAGTATGCCTGCCTTGGTCAGCATGGTGGCGTGGGCGATGGAGCCCTGGATATCGTACCGGAAGAGACGCTGGTCGAATGCTACCGAAGCAGTAAAGGCTTCAACAAAGGCGTCGGTGGGTTCGTTAAATCGTCCGGACCAGAGTTTTTTGTCGCTCATCGCTGCAAATTCCTGTTATTCGCTCTAATATCGTTGTAACTGCTTATAATGGTAGTGGCTCTGCACAATAATCCTGAAACCGGATTAGCAGGCTCCTGTGTTGGCGGCGATTGTATCAGGATTAGAGATAAGAGGGTGATGAACGGGGGGGCTGATGTCGGGTAAAGGGGAAAAGAGAGACGGGGCGGAATCATTTTTACCAGATTTCTGCCGCATCCGTATGGTCTTCGTGGTGGTGGTGACCGCTGAACTGCTGGCGATCATATTGACTCTGGCGACCACTAACTCGGTACAGCAATTTGCCGATAACCTGAGCCTAAGGTCGCTGTTTGTACAGTGGATTGCACTGACCGGCTGCGCCCTGCTCTGCACACTACGCACTCATCTTGGCCGCTACGGTAATCGCGTTGCGGGACTCTCCGCTTGGCTGATTCTAATGCTGCTCACCCTTCTGGTGAGCGGTTTTGCCATCAAGGTATTGACCATTAATCCCGCAGGAGTGTTTCTGCTGAAGAGTCTCGGTATCAGTGCCATCGTCTCGGCGCTAATGCTGCGCTACCTCTACTTTCAGCATCTCTGGCGACTACAGGTTCAGGCGGAGTCACAGGCGCGCTTTCAGGCATTACAGTCACGCATTCGCCCCCACTTCCTCTTCAATAGCATGAACACCATTGCCAGCCTAACCCGTAGTGATCCGAAGCTGGCCGAAGAGGTGGTGCATGATCTCTCGGACCTGTTTCGCGCCAGCCTTTCGGATGCACGAGATCAGAATACACTAGGGGATGAGCTGGAGCTGGCACGGGGCTATCTGCGTATTGAGCACCAGCGATTGGGTGAGCGGCTGCGAGTGGAGTGGGATCTGGAAGGGTTGCCAGAGAGCGCCATCCTGCCCGCGTTGATACTCCAGCCGCTGCTGGAGAATGCGGTATACCACGGCATTGAGCCAGCGGCTGAGCCGGGAGTGATACGGATCAGCGGCCGCTACCGGCAGAAACGGGTCAATCTCAGTATTCGCAACAGTCGCCCGGTGGCAGGTGCGGTGAAGCACCGCAAAGGTAATCAAATGGCGCTAGAGAATACCCGCCAGCGTCTCGACGGTTTTTTTGATGGGCAAGCGACCCTCTCTGTGAGCGAGGTGGAAGGTGATCATCAGGTGCGGGTGGTGTTCCCCTATCCGCAGAGGTTGTGATGGCAGTATGAATATATTGATTGCAGATGATGAGCTTCTTGCGCGGGCAATGCTGCGCAGCCTGGTTGAGGAGATCGGGCCTCCTTACCAGGTGGTGGGCGAGGCAGCCAACGGTATTGAAGTGGTTGCCGCCTGCGATGCTCAGGCGGTCGATCTGGTGCTGCTCGATATCAGTATGCCGGCTATGGATGGGCTGGAAGCGGCGTCCTTTCTGGCAGCACAGCCCGAGCCTCCTGCCGTGATCTTTGTTACCGCTTATGAGCAGCATGCCCTGGCAGCATTTGAGGAGAGTGCGGTCGATTACCTGCTAAAACCGATTCGCATGGAGCGGCTTGAGCGGGCTCTGAAGAAGGCGCAGCAGTTGACCCGTCCCCAGTTGAAAGCGCTCAAGGGGCTGCAACAGGGAGAGGGTGACGAGTATGTCAGCGTTAGCTTTCGTGGTGGGCTGGAGCGTATCCCGGTGGTGGAGGTTATCTATTTCCAGGCTGAACAGAAGTATGTCACCGTCTGCCACAGCGGCGGTGAAGCCTTGCTGGAGGAGTCGCTGAAATCACTGGAAGAGCGGCTTGGAGAGCACTTTATGCGTATCCACCGCAACGCCTTAGTCGCCAGGTCCAGAGTGACGGGGGTGCGCAAGGGTGAAGAGGGCCAGAGTCTGGTGACTCTTGAAGGAAGCGATATGTTGCTGGAGGTGAGCCGCCGCCACCTACCGGAATTGCGGCGTCTTTTGAAGTCGTAGTACCAACGAGATCGAATGACACTTATTTAGGAAGAGTTTTACCCGGTTTACTTTTAGGAGCCCCGCCCACGGAGCGATAGGTTTTGCACCGATCTACAGGTGTCACCACCAAACACCCCTGCATCACTCTGCGTAACTTCTCAAAAAGTCCGTGTTATAGGGGTCGTCATCCTCGGAGCCGGGCGGGGTAAAGAGGACGCTTCTACCTCGGGGTCGGGGTCAAACCATCCTATCATATCAATTCTACCTACCTTTGTATCACGGTTTGACTCCGACCCCTGCCGTGAATCAATCTCCGAAATTGGTACCCACCCGCTTGGCACTGATCACCAAAGAGTGATCCACTGGCACCAGTTTTTTATTACCCGCCACCTGCTCCAATGGTACAGGTACAGCCTCTCCACCTTGTGATGCCACCATCACACCAAAGGTCCCCTGTGCAATCAGATCGGTACAGGCGGTACCGAGGTGGGTGGCCAGCAGGCGGTCGGCGGCAGAGGGCGTGCCACCGCGTTGCAGATGACCAAGAATAGTGACCCGTGACTCCAGCCCGGTCATCTCCTCCAGCCGACGTGACAGCGTGACGGTATGGTTGGCATTGGCGGCAGCCAGGATAGCCAACTCCTCCTTGGCGCGCTTGCGCTTTTTCTTGGTTTCAGCCGCTGCTTTGCGCTCCTCAGCCGCCCACACCAATGGGGCTTGATCCTGGGATAGTGCGCCCTCTGCTACCGCAACGATACTGAAGCTCTTGCCACCTCGAACCCGGGTGCGTATGGCATCGGCGACCTTTTGGATATCGTAGGGGATCTCCGGCAGCAGTATCACATCGGCACCCCCGGCCACTCCTGCTCCCAGCGCCAGCCAGCCAGCACGGTGCCCCATGATCTCGACGACGATGATGCGATGGTGGCTGTGAGCGGTACTGTGCAGCCGGTCAATGGCGCGGGTGGCGATGCCGAGTGCAGTATCAAAACCAAAGGTGGTATCGGTGAGGGCGACATCGTTGTCGATGGTTTTAGGCAGGGTGATGATGTTGAGCCCTTTCTCCATCAGCTGCAGCGCATTCTTCTGAGTACCTCCACCGCCGAGGCAGACCAGGGCATCAAGATGATTGGCATGGTAGTTCTCCACGATCACGTCAGTCATATCCTGCTTCTTACCAGCAAACAGCATGCGGTGAGGTTTGTCGCGACTGGTACCGAGAATGGTACCCCCGGTGGTCAGTATTCCCGAAAGAATCCCCCCATCCATCCGTGCTGTACGGTTCTCCACCAAGCCCCGGAAGCCATCACGGAAACCGATAATCTGCATACCATAGTGACCTTGAGCGGCCTTACCGACGCCACGGATAGCCGCGTTGAGACCTGGGGTGTCACCGCCTGCGGTGAGAATACCGATGTGTTTTGCCATAGAGATTCCTTAACTACATTATTGGAGGAGCGCCTTATAGCGCCTAGCGCTTATAGCGTTATAGTTTAAACAGTGTATTAACCAGCACCAGCCCGCCGGTGACCGCCAGACTAAGACCTGTAATAGTCACTATGGTTGCCGGTAGCATTACACTCGGCCCCAGGGTCAGCATCAGGCAGCCGGAGATGAGCATGGCGCCACCACTGATGGAGGCTACTGTCTGTTGTCGCCCTTGCAGTAGATCCTGGCGCAGCTTTTCCAGCTCATCCGATTGCCACTTAAGCTCAAGTTGTCCATCGGCGGCGTCACTCAGTATCTTGTGGACAAGCAGCGGCATGTCGGCGGCGTGTTCGGTAATCTGCGGCAGGTTCTTCTTCAGCTTGCGGGCAAATGCTTTGGGGCCTACCTGCTCCTTCATCCAGCGTTCCATAAACGGCTTGGCGGTGGACCAGAGATCAAGTTCGGGGTAGAGCTGTCGGCCGAGTCCTTCGATGTAGAGCAGGGTCTTCTGCAGGAGAACCAGCTGAGGCTGAATCTCCATATCGAAACGGCGGGCGGTCTGGAACAGGTTGAGGAGGAAGTGCCCAAAGGAGATCTCACTCAGGGGCCTGTTGAATATCGGCTCACAGACTGAGCGGATAGCTGACTCAAACTCCTCTATGCGAGTGCCTTTGGGCACCCATGCAGACTCCACGTGGAGTTCGGCTACCCGCCGGTAGTCGCGGTTGAAAAAGGCGAGCAAATTCTCCGCCAGATAGCGCTGATCTTCACTGGTAAGGGCACCGACAATACCGAAATCGACCGCGATATAACGACCGCTGGGCTCAACAAAGATATTGCCGGGGTGCATATCGGCATGGAAGAAGTTGTCGCGGAACACCTGGGTGAAGAAGATCTCAACCCCCTGTTCACCGAGCTGCTCCATAGAGATACCCTGGGCCTTGAGGGCCTCAATATCACTTACCGGGGTGCCGTAAATACGCTCCATCACCAGCACATTTTTATGCGTAAAGTCCCAGAAGATTTCCGGTATATAGAGGTGTTCGCTAGCCTCCCAGTTACGCCGCAACTGGGCGGCGTTGGCTGCTTCGCGCTGGAGATCAAGCTCATCGAGAATGGTCTTCTCGTAATCGGCGACGACCTGTAGCGGGTGGAGCCGCTTGGCGTCCTTCCAGTAGCGGTTGGCCAGGCCAGCAATAAGGTAGAGCAGGCCGACATCGCGACGGATCACCTTCTCAATATTGGGCCGCAGCACCTTCACAACCACCTCGTCGCCATTTTTCAGCCGGGCGGTATGAACCTGGGCGATAGAGGCGGAGGCGAGAGGGGTTTCATCGAACTCATCAAGCACCTCCTCAATGGAGTGGCCGAACGCCTGTTCGATGATTTTGCGCGCCTCCTTTCCGCAGAAGGGGGGTACTGCGTCCTGCAGCTGGGCCAGTTCGTCGGCAATGTCATTAGGGAGCAGATCGCGGCGGGTAGAGAGAATCTGGCCGAACTTGACAAAGATGGGGCCGAGATCCTCAAGAGCGTGGCGAATTCGCACCGGGTAGGCGGGCAACTGGTTACGCCGCAGCCAGTACCAGGGGGTGATATAGAGAATGAAGCGGATTGGTCGGAACAGGTGGGTGGCGAAAATTACCTCATCCAGCCCATGGCGCAGCAGCACCCAGTTGATGTGTAGCAGGCGCAGGGCCTCTCTAGGGCGGATCACTTGGTCTCTCCCTGCTGCTTGTGACTCCGGTTCCCTTTGAGTCGCTCAATACGTGCCTGCATTCGCTCGATATCGTCCCGCAGGGTATCTACTTGGTTCAAAAACTGATCAATTTCGGGCCGCATTGGCAGTATCTGAAGCTTCTCTTGTAGATACCCCTGAAGGTTGAGGCCCAGGCTATCAAGGCTACGCTTGCCCCAGTGGCTGACACTGCGAAACAGGTTACCCACTTCGTGGGCGACAATACCTCCGGTGTAGCGGGAGAGCTGCCCCTCCCAGTCGATATCGATGGCAGCGAGAATCTTACCAAAGTGGTGGGCCAGCTCGGTATCGCCGCTGATCTTCACTGTACTGTCGAAGAGCTGGTCTGAGCTTGTCCGCTGATCACTCATGCGGAAGAGTGCCAGGGGAGTGCCGCTGAGGCGGCAATCGGGCTCACCCTCGTATTGAGAGAACAGCTGTAGCCGCGTTGGGCCGGGAATGAAATAGAGTGTCTGACCGAGACCGACCATTTCGAAGGCGATGACCCGGCCATGAAACTGCCTTAGCTGTTCAATAGCATTGGGGTCGAGAGCGAGGTAGCGATTAATCGCCTCCTCAAGCCCGGCGTAGGTAAGATCGTGGATGGTCATGTTGTTGCTTTTAATATCCCATTTCAACTAGTTGTAGATAGACACTTCCATCTCGGCTCGAGAGCCTCGGCCCTACCGTAGGAGTGCTTTTACACCCTGGTGGTTGTTTCATCGCGGTACGAGAGCCCCGTCCCACTATAAGGCGTGAACTTACTTGCGACCATTAGCCACAGGCTAAAAATCGTGAACAAGGTGGCTATAGTTTGAAGCCCCGGTGTACCGCAACAACCCCGCCGGTCAGGTTATGGTAATCACAGCGCTCTAATCCAGTCTGCTCCATCATCTCTTTCAGCGTCTCCTGATCGGGGTGCATTCGGATCGACTCTGCCAGGTAGCGGTAGCTCTCCTCATCATCCGCAACCACCTTGCCGATCTTAGGTAGTAGTTTGAATGAGTAGATGTCGTAGATACTCTTCAGCGCAGCCCCTTGAGGGTGTGAGAACTCCAGCACCAGTACCCTACCGCCTGGTTTTAGCACCCGCTGCATCTCGTTGAGTGCCTTCTGCTTGTCGGTGACATTACGCAGGCCGAAGGCGATGGTGATGCAGTTGAAGCTGTTATCTGGAAAGGGGATCGCCTCGGCATTGACCTGGGTATAGCCGATATTACCCACCAGTCCGTCATCGGTCATACGGATACGCCCCTGCTCCAGCATGGCGGCGTTGATATCGGTCATCACCACCATCCCTTCCGGCCCCACCAGCCCGGCGAAGCGGGCGGCCAGATCACCGGTGCCTGAGGCGAGGTCGAGAACCTTATGGCCACGGCGAATGCCAGCAAGCTCAACGGCGAAGCGTTTCCATAGGCGATGGATACCAAACGACATCAGGTCGTTCATGATGTCGTAGCGTGAGGCTACCGAGTCGAAAACCTCGCGAACACGGCTGGCCTTGTCGCTCTCCTGCACCGTTTCATAGCCGAAGTGGGTGGTGCCTTTATCTGTCATGGAACGCTTCTCATCTGTCGGTCTGGGTTACTGAGCCCTTAAGGAGCCTATGAACAAGTCATGATCGATTGCCTTGCACTCAGGAGACGCAATATCTTCGTCAAAAATCTTACTAATAGCCTGCTATCAGCTGCGATCTTCTCCTTGATCTTGCCTCTCCTGAGCACAATTCAATTCGACCAGACTTATCCAGAGGTTCCTTAAAGGTGTTGGTATGGCTTAGATTCTACTTGGTTTTGCTGCGCTGGGGAAAAGGCAAAGTGATATTTGGCTCTGTTTGCTCTCAATTTACTTGGGCAAAGCTCAGATATGCCTTGTGACTTTGCCGGGGGTGGTGTGCAGGGTGGGCGATTGTGCGACGTTCATCGCGGCGGGGGCGTCGCTCCTACAATCTAAAGCACAGGTGTGAATTAAGAGCGGTAGGAGCCCCGCACTCGGGGTGATGGATTTTGGCCGGGATTGTACGGTGGCTATCGCGGTGCAGCTTAATACTCCATCAATAACAGCGTTGCCAAATCCGGCCACCACTGGAACTCAGCCATTTTTACACGGTTGTTGAGCACCGCCACCCCCTCTTCCTGTAGCCGCCCCTTTTGTTGTGCAGCTTTATCTGAACCGGCAGGGAAGGCGATCTGCCCACCGCTACGAAGCACTCGGTGCCAGGGAATCTCCAGTTCGGCAGGCGCTTCTCCTAGCGCCTTACCTACCATACGCGCCCGGCCCGGCAGCCCGGCAAGGTCGGCCACCTGGCCGTAGCCGGCCACCCGACCTTGCGGTATCAATAGAACGGTTTGCCAGATGCGGTGATGGTTCATTGTTATCCCCCCCTATGGCACGGACTTTTTGAGAAGCTACGACGCTATCAGTTAAGCTCTTTACGTTTATGCCCGGCCGCTTCCAGCCGTGCCAGATAATCCTTCCAGTTCTGCTCCTGATTGACACCGAGATCATAGAGGGTGTCCCAGGTATAGAGGCCGGTGTTGTGCTCGTCATCAAAATGGAGACAGACTGCGTAGTTACCCACGGGATCGATATTAGAGATAGCCACATCCTCTTTGCCTATTTGCAGCGTCTCCTGGCCGGGACCGTGGCCCTGCACATCGGCAGAGGGGGAGAAGACCCGTAGATATTCGCACGGCAGGTTGAAGTGTGTGTCGTCATCGAAGGTGATCTCAAGCACCCGGGATTGGCGGTGCAGGTTCAGCTCTGTTGGGACATGCTTGGCCATGGTGTGTTACCCCTAAAATTGAATGTGAAAAATGTTCGTAGATGAAACGTAGAAGCGCTTTCTTGAAGCGCGATGGGCACCTCTATCGCGTTTCAAGAAAGCGCTCCTACAAAAAATGTAACTAATCAGCTGCACCTGTTTACCGCATATTTTCGGTAGGGGGCGGAGTTGATTGCGCCGGGAGTGGTGAAAAATACACCTTTTTACGACGCAATCGACACCGACCCCGCACTCAACTGAATAGTTACCAAAAAAATCAGCATTAAGTCAGCGTCACGCTGCTCTTAGGTGGTTTCACGTTAATGTGAGAATCATAGAATAAACCGGCTCAGATCATCATCCGAAGCCAGCTCTTTCAAGTTGTTATCCACATAGACCTCATCAATGTTGACGGTGGTGCCGGGCACCTCTGTGGCAGTGTAGGAGATACTCTCCAGCAACCGCTCCATAACCGTGTGCAGACGGCGGGCACCGATATTCTCGGTGTGCTCGTTCACCTGCCAGGCGATCTCGGCAATGCGGGAGATACCCTGCTCACTAAACTCCAGGGTTACCTCTTCGGTGGCCATCAGTGCCTTGTACTGATCGGTGAGAGAGGCGTCGGGTTCGGTGAGAATGCGGGTGAAGTCATCACTGGTGAGTGCCTGCAACTCAACACGGATCGGCAGGCGCCCCTGTAGTTCGGGAATCAGGTCCGACGGTTTAGAGAGGTGAAAAGCGCCGGAGGCGATAAAGAGGATATGGTCTGTCTTGATCATGCCCGCCTTGGTGGAGACAGTACACCCCTCTACCAGCGGCAGCAGGTCACGCTGAACACCCTCACGGGAGACATCCGGGCCACCGTACTCGGCGCGGCTGGCTACCTTGTCGAGTTCATCAAGGAAGACAATACCGTTCTGCTCCACCATCTCCTGGGCTTGTAGCTTGAGGTCATCATCGTTGACCCGCTTGGCGGCCTCTTCATCCTGCAAAATTTTCAAGGCATCCTTGATGCGCATCTTGCGCTTGCGGGTGCGGCCACTGCCAAGGTTCTGGAACATCCCCTGGAGCTGGTTGGTCATCTCCTCCATGCCCGGAGGAGCCATGATCTCTACTCCCATAGGGGTTTGGGAGACATCTATCTCTATCTCCTTCTCATCCATCTCACCGTTGCGGATCTTGATACGGAATTTGTCACGGGTAGAGGTGGCCAAGGGAGCCGCCGGTTTGTCATCACCCTCCCAGCTGTTGCTTGAGGGGCCGGGCAGTAGCGCATCGAGAACCCGCTCTTCGGCGGCATCGGCCGCTTGATCCCGCACTTTTTCGAGAGCCTGGTCACGTACCATCTTGATGGCTGAATCTGCAAGATCACGAATGATCGACTCAACATCGCGGCCAACATAACCCACTTCGGTAAACTTAGTCGCCTCAATCTTTATAAACGGGGCGTTTGCCAACTTTGCCAGACGGCGGGCAATCTCCGTCTTACCGACACCGGTAGGGCCGATCATCAGAATATTTTTCGGCGTGATCTCGTTACGCAACTCATCGCACACCTGGGAACGGCGCCAGCGGTTGCGCAGGGCAATAGCGACAGAGCGCTTGGCATCGGCTTGGCCGATGATGTGTTTATCCAGCTCGCGGACAATCTCTTGGGGGGTGATTTCAGACATAGTGAAAGGCGCTCAGGACTCGCAGTCCAGCTCTTCGATAGTAAGGTTTGTATTGGTAAATACACAGATATCTGCTGCAATGCCGAGACCCTTCTCGACAATGGTACGTGCATCCATTTCGGTATTTTGCAACAGGGCGCGGGCCGCTGCCTGGGCAAAAGGCCCACCGGAGCCGATCGCCATCAGGCTCTCCTCCGGCTCGATCACATCGCCGGTACCGGTAATAATTAGCGAGGCGGTCTTATCGGCCACCACCAGCAACGCCTCAAGGCGGCGCAGGGCGCGGTCGGTGCGCCAATCTTTTGCCAGCTCCACTGCTGCCCGGGTGAGGTGGCCGTGATGCTTCTCCAGCTTGCCCTCAAAGCGTTCAAACAGGGTGAAGGCATCGGCGGTGGCACCGGCAAAACCGGCAAGAACCTGATTCTTATAGAGCCGGCGCACCTTGCGGGCGTTGCCCTTCATCACCGTATTACCCATGGAGACTTGGCCGTCACCACCGATCACCACCTTACCGTTACGGCGGATGGAGAGAATTGTTGTGCCTCTAAGTGGCTCCACGCTACATGTCCTCAGAAAAATCAGGGGGAAACTTATTGTAACTGATCAAGATGGGGCGATAACGAGGTAATTCAAGGGGTGTGGCTCTATTCAGCCCTCCCTATATAAGGTATACCCCCACCAGATCCCCAAGCCCCCAGACCGCAGTACCCACAATCAAAAGATAGAAACCGTGGGTCTCTTTCTGCCAAATCACCTCATTACTGTAGCGGCGGTCAAGCAGGCCGCGCTTGCCACTCCCTTTGGCCCAATCGTGGTTGGAAAGCGGTGTCTCTTCATGTCCCCGCGTGGGCCTATAGTGGGTGAGCATCTCCATATGCTGATAGATCTGCTGGGAAGTGAGTACCAGACCGACAATCACCACCAGTGAACCACTGCGAGAGAACCAGCTCCAGTTACCCGCTGTGAGGCTGACAAAAACACCAAGCAAGAGAAAAAACAGGGCGAAACAGTAAGCAATCCAAGTCTGGACCGGTAGTTGGCGGATAGAGGCCAGTAACAGCGAAGCGGGGGAAAATCTTAGCATTGTGCTCAGAATAATCCAACTGAAGGAACGGGCAGACAACACCGCCTGCCATAACCGTAAGATTAGCAGAAGTTCAGGTACTCACGGAACAGAGAGGATTGGCACAATTCATACAGATGCCTATGAAAAATCCAAAGAATAACCAGAATAACCAGAATAACCAGAATAACCAGGACACCCATCACTTAAACAGCACTAATCACCAACTCAAAAGCAAGAAATAGGGCCAGGTCTTTAATTTTGTATAGTCAGCTTTGTGGCGTTTTCTGCTTTTGGTCACTTCCAACCTCTATCACGGACAAAGGTTAAGCATCACAGAAACCTCCAAGACAAGGCGGGGTATAATCAGGGGCGGCATTCAGAAACACCTGAGTAGGGCGGGTTGACAGGAAGGAGACGTTGTGACGGCGATTGTCGGTGCCCCTGGGAAGTGTTAACTGCCTGCCCGATCCCGCACCGCTCGCATACCTTCAAGAATAGGGGTTACCACATGATCAGGGAACTCACTGGGAATTTTCGGGGTGACCAGGTCGATCACCTCATCAACACGATCCATCATCTCCGATAACAGGAGTTGAGCCTCCTTTTGCGAAAAGTTGGCCCGGTCGGCGGTGGAGATGAAGTGGCGAGCTTGGAGTGAATGCCAGTGATAGTGGCGATTTTTCCCGATAAGCGCCATGGCCATATTGGCTTTTTTAGCCTCTAATTGCCGCGTGGCGATGAGGGGGTGGGCCGACATGATGTCATAGAGCGGGGTAAGCTGATATCGCCCATAAGGTTGTATAAAAATACTGAAGTTCTTGGCGTGCCCGTCAATGGCTGCGAGTAACCAGAAAAGCACCTGACTGCGGAAAAAGTCCGCCCGGTCTCTCTTCCTCTCCGCCGAGTTATCCAGAAGGTTCATAATAGAGACAATGCCTGGGCCTTTGTCACGCTCGTACTTTTTACCCGGCGCAACCCCTAAGGCTTGGCACATATCCTCCTGGGGCAGGCGCATGATCCAGCCATCACTGTGGCGGCGGTCAAAGCGCTCCACCACCAGCGCCTTAACACCCTCGAAATGCAAGACGGTGGAGTGACAAAAATCGAACCTGAAAGCCTCCGCTATCTTCAGGCAGAGCCACTCATTCTCACAGCTGTCGCTCAGGTCCATCTGCTGTTCTTCAATCATGCCAATGGGCAGCTTGAATATATGGGTCGTTGGCGTGGTTCCGGTAGGGCGTTGCCACTGCTCATCGTGCCATAGCAGGGCAGTCTTCTCTTGAGCCCCAGCCAGTGAGATACGGAAGTCGTCATCCTCATCCCCCGTCATGCCCAAGGGGGCCGTGTGGTAATTACGTAGGATGCGGGCTATCTGGGAGTCATCTACTGGTGTGGCGGTGATATTGCGGACATCCTGGATGGGACAATCGGGGTGGACCAACTGGACAGCACCGACGCAATCATGGCCGATCGCGGCAAGCAGATCGTATGGATGACTGGTCACGGCATCAAATCGACCCTGGATGCGCTCACGGATGCGAGGGTTGTCCGGTAAGAGGTTGTCGAAGTAGTTGTAGGCCTCGGTGTGATAGGTCTTTGTCCCTAGCGGCATGGACCGGGAGAGGGGGCGTGCTGCGTCGGGCTTGAGCCATGCCGAGTCATAACGGAACGAGAGCGCCCCATCGGAGGCATGAGTCAGCTCCCCCACCTTGAGCCCATTCATCAGGACATCTAGGTACTTGGGACGACGCCTTACCATCTCTCTGTCCACATATCGCTATTACTGTTGGGGGACCTACTCTTGGGGACGAGATGCATCTCCAGCCCCAATTCGGCCAATACACGGAAGAGGGTGTCTACCTTTGCAGATGACGGATTGTTTTCCAGTGACGAGATGGTGCCTTGGCGCATATTTACCGCTTCAGCCAACTCCTCTTGAGTCACGTCACCGCGCTTTCGTTGCTCCCGGCAATAGCTGCCCAGATCATCGGATGAAACAATCAGCATACAATCACCTCCTGCGGGTATCTGTATTAGACGGTATAGCGTATATCCTTATATTAGTCGCTATAGCGTATATTTGCAAGTTAGACGCTATAGCGTATGGAACCGCGCAATTGATGGGTGTCATTATGTCCAGAAGATAGTGATTGATCATTCCACACCTGTACAAAACTTCCTAAATGGTCTATATTTAGGTCATAAAAGAGGTCTAATAAATTGGTTAGGAAGATGTATTGTGAGTAATGTTGCGAGAATGATGGCTGGAATGTCAGCTAGTATCACAGAATTTAAGGCTAATCCTAATGCGGTTATGTTGCAATCTGAAGGGGAAGCAATCGCAGTTTTAAAATGCAATGAGCCATGTTTCTATGCTGTGCCTCCCGAATTATTCGAAGTAATGTCAGAGGCAATGGAAGATTTAGCTCTGCTATTACAAGCGAATGCTCGTTTGAATGATGACAAAAAACTCATTGATGTAAATCTTGATGACTTATAGCTTAAAATTTCACTCTGATGCATTAGATGAATGGAATGAGTTGCCAGCATCTGTAAAAGATTATTTTAAAAGTAGATTAGAGCAACGTTTAGAAAATCCACATATTCAAAAATCACGCCTCTCAGGTGGGTATAATCTGTATAAAATCAAAAGAAAATGCCCTCCATTTAGATTGACATATCATGTAAATGATAATGCATTAATAGTAACTGCTTTGAGCATCGGAAAGCGTGATGGTGATGTATATAAGGAAATGTTGAATAGGCTAAGAAAGTAGCTATAACGAATGTAACTATTCAGCTGGTGCCCTTGCCGCTAAAGAAAACGGACCCACTTGTGCTCAGATTATCTGACCCTTTGTCTGCGCGGAGGTCGGCATAACTGCCCCCCAGTTGTTGACGCGCATGGATGTGGGATGAGGTACGGGGTGGTTACTGGCGTGGTGAGGAGGCTTGCTGGTGCTTGGGGTGTAGATTGAATGATCCTTCCGTTGGATCATTTACTGGAAGGCGGGGTATCCGGACAGGAATCACCATCCGGCACACGCAGAGAAGGCCCATTCAGCGGATAGTAAAAAGCGTCACGCTTTTTTCTTGCGCAAAAGCTGCGCCACTTTTTACTGCCGCTGAAGGGCGACGTTAGCACAAAAACAGACATGAATTATCGAGTAACATTAAGTAATTATAAAGAAGACGGATACTATCCGAAGGTTGTACGTGTTGTTGATAAAATATTGGAGAACTATCGTACAGTCAGAACTGTGGATGTATTTAGAGGAATTGGAGTGGTTGATGAAGAAAAGTACAAAAAATGGAAAATGGGGCAAGTCAAGTGCTTTGAATTTGTTATAGGTTGTAATCTAAGTAAAGCAAATAGAATCATGAGTATTCTTGGTTTTTATGCTCACGATCTTAACATGGGAAAATCTCACAACTTTGTGAAGCGCAAAGGTAATGTATTACGTTACTCAAAATATGGGTCAAAGAAAGTTGAAGAGCTGTATGCCAGGCAGTTCAATGTTATTGAAAAAGGTGCTAACAAAAGGTCGCAATAAAACGGAGGGGCTTAGCGCCTATTAAAAAATACGAGAGTGGTGAAAGGCTTTCCTTTTAAAACTATTTCTCTGGAAGCCTCTCGGTCCATTGAACCTAGCGTTAAGGCTCAACACATGAAGCATGACGCCCACTACTAAAACAACATCAAGCGTCAAAGGTTACTGATAAGCTCATAGGAAATGTATTCGGTAAACAGTAACGGGGTGAACCTGACTTACGGATTGACGAGGGGACCGGGGTTTGTCAACAAAGTTGTCCGAATTTTCTCATGCAACACTTAAGCAGTGTCTGCTCTTATGCGCGCCCCTCTTTTGGTGGGTTAATCCAGGCTTTGGTCAGCGGACGCCAGTCCCTAGTATGGTCTGTCTACCGCTGTGGATTTTCCTTTTTTACAATATATCACTGTCTTTTCCATCGTGCCGCTCATTTGGTGTGACCTACTGGATAGAACTATGACGATACTCTTCGTCTGTCAATGGTTCTTAATCCGTGGCCTGTCCCTTATTTTTCTATGACAGGTATAATGATGTCACTTACTTGCCTTGGCTGGACATTACCATGAATGATGAGATGAATTACAAGAGCAACCCTCTGCACGGTGTCAGTTTAAAAAAGTTGTTGATTGAAATGGTTGATCATTACGGTTTTGATATTCTATTTGCCTATTTAAATATCAATTGTTTCAAGACCAATCCCAGTATTGATTCCAGCTTGAAGTTTCTCAAAAAAACGGATTGGGCACGTGAAAAAGTAGAATCCTTCTATTTGTATCAATTTAAAAACTTACCTAGAGCCTCAGCCGAGCAGTTTGAATTACCGCCAAGGGATCGCATTGTTCCAGAGGATCACACGCTGCGGGAGCCTGCTAAATTGAGCCTGGAGGATGCTGGGCAATTGCGTGAAAAGCGTGCCAGGAAATTGGCTGAGCGAGGTCAGCATGCGGGGCATCACTCTGACAAGGGTAAGAATTCTGGCACTCAACGAGATCCCTGGCACTCTAGCAATCAAGGTGATGATGGCACTCGGAAAGATGATCGCGAATCATCGAATTCTTCAAAAGCCTCTGTTTGGCGTGATCAAGATCCATGGGCGAAGCGGAGAAAGTAAATCGAGTCTGTAACTATTCAGCTATACCTATTTGGGAGCTATTTTTACCAGGGGTCGGAGTCGATTGCGTCATGATGGGTGGAAAATGCACCTTTTTACGGCGCAATCGACTCCGACCCCAAGCACTAATAGTTACCATTATTAGTTCTATAGCTGACTTAATTCCCTCATTGCTGCAAGGGCTCAACAAACTGTAATGCAGAATCCCAGGGAAACAGTACCCAGGTCTCTTGGCTGAACTCTGTAATGAAGATGTCTACCATTGGTCGTCCGGCGGGTTTGGCGTAGACGGTGGCAAAGAGTGCCTTTGGCATTAGCTGGCGGACAATCTCTGCGGTCTTGCCGGTGTCGACTAGATCATCGACTAGTAGCCAACCTTCACCATCGTGATCCACCCCTTTTAATAGATTGTGTTGACCCTGTTTTTTCCAGTTGTAGCTGGTGATGCAGAGGGTGTCTATGAGGTGGATATCCATCTCTCTCGCCAGGATGGCGGCTGGAACCAGCCCCCCACGGGTGATGGCGCAGATACCCTTGAATGGCCCTTTATTTAATAGCTGTTGGGCCAGTGTGCGGCAGTCTTGCTGGAGCAGTTCCCAGGAGATGGGAGACATTTTTTTGTACTCTTTTGCTGTAGGCATAGCTCTTCTTCTCCATTAGGGATGCTCTGAATGGATCTTGTTACAGCTTTCTTAGGATTTCTTTCTCTTCTTTGCCCGTGGGTGGGCGCTGTCGTAGACCTGGGCCAGGTGTTGAAAGTCGAGGTGGGTGTAGATCTGGGTGGTGCTGATATCTGCATGTCCCAGCAGCTCTTGTACCGCCCGCAGGTCACCGGAGGATTCGAGCAGATGCCCGGCGAAGGAGTGGCGCAGCATGTGTGGGTGAACGTTTTGAGTGGCCCCCTGTTTTATCGCCCACTGCTTCAGCCGCTGTTGAACGGTACGGGGGCTGATACGTCTACCGTGCCTGCTGATAAAGAGGGCGGTTTCACCCGGCTGTGCCAGTTCTCCACGTACCTGCTCCCAGGCAGCGACCGCATGCAATGCTTTTTTCCCCACCGGCAGTTGCCGGCTCTTTCGCCCTTTACCGGTCACCGTCAGGCTGGCATCGGCGCGGTCGATCTGGCCGATATTGATGGAGACCAGCTCCGCCAGTCGCAGACCAGAGGAGTAGAGTAGTTCCATTATCGCCAGGTCGCGCAGTTCCAGCGGGTCACTGCTGACCACATCAAGCAGGCGGCCGATCTGATCGGCATCGAGTGATGGTGGAAGTTTGCGGCCACTCTTCGGTGCTCGGATGCCGCTGGCTGGGTTGTTCTCCACCTCCCCTTCGCGCACGAGGTAGCGGAAGAGACTGCGCAGGGCTGAGAGTTCACGTTGGAGCGTTTTTCCGGAGATGCCACGACGGTGACGCTGGGCTATATAGGCGCGAATCTGGTGTGGGCCGAGCTGTTGCCATTCGTTGATGGATTGCTCTTCACACCAGGTTTCTATGCGCTGCAGATCGCGGGCGTAGTTGCTTAGGGTGTGGGGTGAGAGGTTGCGCTCATAGCACATATGCTGGAGGAGCCGATCGATCCAGGGTGTCAGCCGGGGGCTCTTGTCAGCACTCATCAGAAGCCAGGTTCAGATACTACCTCAAGTGTTTTGCTGACAATCTCTCCCAGGCGTGTGAGGTAGTCGGTCCCCATGCCGGGATGGAAGCGATCTTTGTTCTGGCTGCCAATGGCAAGGACGCCTAGAATGCCCTGCTCTTTTATCGCTATCAGGGCGGTGGATTTTATATCTTCGGCCTGGGGACCGAAGAGGTAGGTTAGCTGCGCCATCGCCAGTGGACCACATACGGGCTTGCCGCTATCGAGCAGGTCAGCAAAGCCGTCAAGATCTGGATTAGCCTCTCTGTCGGCCTCCTCGGAGAAGAAGAGGTGCAGCTCTACTGCCTCGGCATGGAAGTCTTCATGCAGTCTGTCTTGCAGGGCATTGACCACCTCTTCAAAGTCGAGGCAGTCGAGTAGTGTGAGGGTGAGCTTGTGCAGACGGTTGTTAAGCGCCTCATTCTCTCTGGCGACGGTGATGAGCTCTTCGAGTTGTTGCTTGTATTGGTCTGACGCTTCACGCAGGCTGCTCACCTGGCGCTCGATCAGGGAGACGGCACTGCCGCTCTGGTGAGGTAGCTCCATCTCACGTAGCAGGTCCGGGTGGCTATTGAAGAAATCGCGGTTGTCACGAAGGTAACCGCAGACGGTCTGTTCCAGCGCCTCTACTGGCGAAGAGGTATCTTGTTGGGAGCTCATAGTTCAATGGTTCCTTGGTAGACAGTTGCGGTGGGGCCGCTCATCCATACAGGCGCATCG
Source organism: Sedimenticola sp. (assembly GCA_040505915.1). GTDB lineage: Bacteria > Pseudomonadota > Gammaproteobacteria > Chromatiales > Chromatiaceae > Vondammii. The sequence goes on from JBEVXV010000260.1 coordinate 47,976, forward strand.
TCGCCTGCCCACTCGATTACAAGATTGCCGCCGGTAAGGGTGACTTCCACCCGCTCATCCAGCAGCCCCTGGATCTGTCCGACAACAACGGCAGCGCAGGCACCTGAACCGCAAGCCATGGTTTCGCCGGTGCCACGTTCAAAGACACGCAGGTTGACTTGGCTGCGGCTGCAGATCTCCATAAAGCCGACATTGGTCTTTTGTGGAAACCGGTTATGCTGTTCCAGCCGTGCGCCTACTGATGATACGGGGGCAGAGGCTATATTTTCAACTATTAAAACCGCATGGGGGTTACCCATGGAGACGGCTCCAATAGTCAGTGTCTCACCTTCGAGCGTGAGTGGGTAGCTGTCGGCCCGTTGATCGGCAATAAAGGGGATCTGCTCAGGTTCCCGCCGTGGAGTACCCATATTGACCCTTACCAGACCGTTCTCTTGGATAAAAAGTCGCAGGTTGCCGTTGCAGGTGCCGACATCGATTTCTCTCTTGTCGGTTAACCCCTGTTGATGGACAAAGTGGGCAAAGCAGCGGGCGCCATTGCCGCACATTTCGACTTCGCTACCGTCAGCGTTAAAGATGCGGTAATAAAAATCGGTGGTTAAATCACGGGGTGATTCAACCACCAGAATCTGGTCACAGCCAATGCCGGTATGGCGGTTGGCGATATAGCGGCACAGCTCCGGGGTGAGTTCTACTCTCTGGTCAATGGCATTGAACATTACGAAGTCGTTGCCTAGACCGTGCATTTTTGTGAAGTGGAACACCATGGTGGATCAGCTTTTTTTCTTTTCCTGCTGCTCGCTGTTTTCATCGGGAAGATAGAGATCTCCCTTTTGACCGCAGGCGCTGAGTAGGACGGTGCTTAGCAGGATGATGGCAAGTAGGCCTAGGGTAGGGTACCGATGCTGCATTAGGGTGCTCCTGTAAGTTCAATCAGATCAATGCAGTATACCGTAAGCGGTGAAAATCTATAAGTTATGGACTGCTTTTCGCCGCAATCGACTCCGACCCTAATCCATATTATCTGTAGCTCACTCTTTAACCATCTGCCGCAGAGCATGGTTGAGCCTTCCTTCCAGATGTTTTTTGAAGTTAAGCAGAGCGATGGTTGACCACTTGCCTTCGGCAAAGGCACCTGTAATCTCCAGGCCGGTGAGGTAGATGGGGTAAGTTTCACGGTTTACCCGCTTGGAGAGGATATATTCAGCTACAGCGGTGTAGATGTGGTCACCATACTCCAGTGAGTTGAACTCATGGTCACCACAAGCCAACAGGTAAGGGGAGAAGTTGAGATTCAGGGTGTCGCTGACAAGGCGCAGCTCCATATAGCTGGAGGGGAGTCGAATAGTGGGCGGGCTACGCTTCTCTATATGGTACTCACCCTTAGGGTTACGCATGATTTGAAAAAATTGCGTACCATCCTGTAGCAGTCGGAATGAGGGTGTGTCGGAACGGATATTGCGCAGCAGTTGGATGCCATTGAGGAAGCGTTGCTGTTGCACCAGAAGATACTGCTCGTCCACCCCCTGGACCTGCTGATGAAAGAGTGAGCCGTTCTCATCAACGATGTAGAGGTCGGTGTGATTTTTATTGTTGCAGTAGTAGAGCTGAATCACGCCGGACTGATCATTCTCGAACACCTTCGCCAGTGGCGTTTCGAACAGCGCCAGAGGGTCGATGGTTAGTTTCCGGTAGTGCTCCTGGGGTTCACCCAGTAGCTCCAGCAGGTCCCCCCAGGATTTCACCGGGAAGAAGGAGAAGAGCTCCTTCTGCTGCTGTATCAGGTAGTAGTCGCTGTCGGCCTGCAGCAGGTAGAGCGCTTCACGGTTGCTACTGTTGGTGGAAAAGCTGTGGCAGACATCGTTGAAGAGGGACTCTACCCGTTTGGCAATACTGCCACCGCGCACTGATGAGAAACAGTGGGCGGTGGCTTTAGGTGGGCGGTTACCATCGTCCCCCAGTAGAGTGAGTCGGAGATAGTGGCAGAGGCTGTCGAGCAGGCCGGTGGTACCCCAGTGGCGTACTACCAGGGTCTCTCCCCAACTGGTGGTTGTGAGCTGTTCGATACTGTCGATAAGTGAGCTGTGGGCAGCACCGAAGCTGAGGGGGTCATCACGGTCACTGGTCAGCTGTTTGCCCGCCTTGGCCAAGCGTGACAGGGGATCTGATCCGGTGTTGATAAAGAGTGCGCAAGAGGTGGCCCGTGGTGGCGAAGCGAGCTGTTCGATCGGCGGCTCACGATATTTGGCAGGGGTGTGCAGCTCACGTAGCGATGAGATCAGTGACTGCAGCTCGGCACGGCTGACCGGATTTGTCTTTGGGTAGAGCGCAACCACAGTGCCCTTGCCCAGCAGCTTGTTGTGTTGGCACCAGGTGAGAACCTCGATCAGCCCCTGTGAGGTTTTTACCGGTCTCGACAGGGGTGCGCCCTTCTCGTCCACATTGCCGAGAAAGAGGAACCATGCGTAGTTACTGCCACTGGTTCTGGCGTAGTGCAGCGAGAGCTGGTGCTCCACCAGGTTTTTTGCAATGCCGGGATTGATGTGATCGATCTTCCCTGGGCGTCTCTCCAGGGCGGTGTAGAGTTTGCGGCCCAGCAGACTCAGCTCTCTGGGATCGATGGTGCTGTGATCAGCAAAAGCTTTAGCAAAATCGGTAAGCAGACGGTAACTGTGGGTGAGTTCCCGCACCAGGGTATTGCGCTCCTCCATCACTTGATCGATTTTCCAGCTATTGCGGGCATCGAGTTTTTTCAGGTAGGTGCTGTGCCAGTCCCAGCTCATTACCAGCTCTTCCATCAGTTCACGTTTCCACGGCTGCTGGGTTGCTGCCTGTTTGCTGCTCAGGTTCTGCTCCGTCTTAAAGTAGAAGCAGCGGCGCGCCAGCTCCAACCGTTGCAGCTCATCTCTCCCGATCAGATAGGTCTCTACCTGACGATACATCAACACATAGGGGTCGAGTTCGTTCATGTCGATATCACCGCTATAGATCGACCTCTTGGCTCCCTGGCAGAGCCATATGATATGGGGGTAACTCTGGGCGTAGGATTCGGTAAGCAGTAGCTTGAGTATCGACTTGTAGGGGGAGTCGATCCCCTTATAGAGCTGCCAGTGCGCGGCGCCGAGAAACTCACCGGCTGGAAGCGAGCCGAGGCCGCCAAAGTCGATGCAGTCGATGGGGTCGGCGAAACGCTTGTGGAAAAGCATCTCCAGGTAGCTGCTGTAGTTTGCCTCCTCTTCCGGTGGCACCAGCCACCATGCGGGGTAGCGGCCGGCCGCCAGCACGCCGGTACGGTAGAACTCCTCAAGCAGAAGGTGGGGCTGGGCTGAGCCGCTACTTTCGTGGGAGAGGCTGTCGAGATGGCCCTTACGAAATGCGCTGACATCCATGATGAAAAAGTGAACTTCGAGCGCGTTCTCCTCTGACCACTGCTCGATCTTTATCGCCTTTTCCCGGAGTTTTTCCAGCGCCTCCTCCTTCAATTCCGGGTCGTGGCAGATCCAGATGTCGAGGTCGCTGCCGCTGGCGTGGGCAATACTGCCAATACTGCCCATAAGGTAGATGCCATGAATATCAAAGTGGCGTTTGGCACGTTTTTTATAGGCAATACTGCGGCTGATCTTGGCGGCGGCGTTGATAGCGGCTTGCCCTGGGCTGTAGTCAGCAATACCGGCTGGGGCGTCACTGCCGACGAAGCCGGGCAGGGAGGGGTGGTTGATGTGGAACATCAGCGGCAGAAGGTCGATAAAACCCCGCTGATTCGAGCGTAGCTCCCCAGCTATGCGGCGCAGACGCTCACGATGGATACTCTGAAATCGCCTGAGTATCGTTTTGAGTTCCTTGCGCCCAATGCCGTTTTTATATGAAATCGCATCGGACATGAGTTGTTCAGAGGCTCCTTGAGACTGAATGATCCTTAAGAAGCCTGCTCCATTTGCTCCTGTTCTCCACTAAGTGATGTGGCGGCGCAACGCATCAGCATGGGGGTGTCATACCCCTTCTTCCACTCAACAAGACCAAAGCGGAGTGCCAGACTCTCATCATGGAGGGGCTCGTTCTGCTGAGCTTGTGGGAACTCCTCCTGAATTTTGCTGATCAGAGAGTAGCCGTCACTATGGTGTGTTTCCGGTAGGATGACAACAAATTGGTTATGCCCCCAGCGGGCGATAACGTCGACCCAGCGCAAGCGGTCACGCAGATAACGGCTGGTGGCGACGATGAGCTTATCCTGGAGTGTTTTATCCGGTTCGGCGGCATCGACAACTTCCATCATTGCCAAGCTCAGCGGGTTACCGTAGCGGCGGCTGCGGGTGACTTGTGCATTAAGTGCACGGTTTAGCTCCAGCTGATTGGCCAGACCGGTCAGTTCATCGGTAAGTGTAAGCTGTTTCACCTGTTGGCTCAGACGCTCGCTCTCTTCCTGAAGGGTGACCAATTCCGTGGTATCGACAAAAAACTTTACTACCCCTTCCGGGCCATTATCGTGGACGGTGCAATATAGCCACTGCTCCTGCCCAATCGCCGGACCTACCAGATGCATCTCCCCTTCGCCTTTGAACAACCCATTGAGTGTGCTAAATGGGAGTGAGTCACTATCATGGCCGATCAACTGCTCTGGAGATAGGCCGGTCAGTCGGCTCAACGCCTGATTAATATTGGAAATTTTTCCCTCTGCATCGAGTATCAATATGCCACAGGGGCTGCTATTGAAAACAGTGGCGGTGAGATCGTTGTGATTTTTCAAAACTACGTCCCTCTAGGTAATACGTGTTTATCTACAATGGGCTATGCGCAATAAACATGAAGCACGCTGTTGAGGCTGGGTGCCCCCTTCCGCGAGCGAGTCTGCAACAGCGCCGGATTACATAATTATTGTGCATACTACCTTACTATTAAATGTTAGAGCGTCAGATGTATAGGAAACTTTAGGCAAAATGAGGTACCGAAAGTGGATTCTTAATCATGGAGTCCTTCGCTACGGTGCCTATTCTCGGACAGGCTCGATAACGTGGAATAGTTGTTAACTCACAATAGGATGAGATCAACTTCCGTAACTTCTCAAAAAGTCCGTGCTATAGGGGTCGTCATCCTCGGGGTCGGAGTCAAACCGTCCTACCACATCAATTTCACCTACCTTTGTTTCACGGTTTGAATCCGACCCCTGCCGTAGAGAGGCGACTCAGGTACCTTACTGAACCTAATCACACAATATCAATAGCTTAGCCGATTTTTATTCCGACCCATGAAGTTAAAGGTGTCGCTGCACCCACCTGAAAGTTATCCATCTGCTCTGGGTTATTGAGAAGTTACCAACTTTCGTGCTATTGGCAGTGTAGTGTTGCTCATTCAACAGGTGGGCGCCACCACTGTAAAAGAGTGTAAATTCCCAGTACCGTACACCGAGTCTTAACCTGGAGTGGTCTCTCTGATCGCGATGAAATGACCACCAGGACCCAACTACCCATCGCGCTTCGAGAAAGCGCTCCTACAGGGAAGTACGGCATAAATTTTCACGGCAGGAGTCGGAGTCGATTGCGGTAAGGTCGTCGGAAATGACACCGTTTTTTGTTGCCATTGACTCCGACCCCAAGCACTAATGGCTTCGACCCCAAACGCTACAATACAGCACGCCAAAAAGAGTCACATTCAGGTCCATTTACATTCATTTTAGGCTATATCATAGTCTACACAGATAGTGGCTGGCTTGCGGGTAGAATCAGGTCTATATATACCCAACCTTGCATTTGCACCTCCCGCCAGCACTAGGATGTGTGAAGAAAGGTTACAAATACCCCCTTTCCTTACGTTTATTATCTCTAATGGGGTAGGCAAAATAAATTATTCACCCATCGTTTGACCTTATACCCTGTAACCCTTATACTGCGCCCGCTTCACAACTGGAATGGAGTGGTGGATCAGGTTGCAGCTGACGGATAGAAACCAAGCCACTCGTGCTGTAGTGGTACAGTCGATGGTTACTGTGGTTGTCACTGTGCTGCTGCTGATCTTTTTTGGCTGGAGGCCGGCCTACTCTGGATTTGCCGGAGGAGCCATCGCGGTACTGGGCAATGCTTGGTTTGCGCGAAGAGTTTTTGTTCACTACAGGGCCCAAGAGCCCGGCAGGCTGTTGGCACGCTTCCATACAGCCGAGCTAGAGAAGTTGATAGTGACAGCACTGTTTTTTGCCATGGCGATAGTCTGGATTAATCCTCTAAGCCCTGGCGCACTGTTTGGTGTGTTTCTGCTGATACAGTTTGTACCGATGTTGGCGGCACGCTTTATTTTTGAATAATTAGAATTGGCTTTGGATTACGATGTCTGGCGAAACGTTGACCTCTAGTGCTTATATAAAGCACCATCTTACCAACCTGACCTACGGCAAGCTGCCTGCTGGCAGCTACTGTGAAGATAAGCAGGTCGTCACAGAAGAGGGCTGGACGATGGCTGAGTGTGGCGATGCCGCCTCGGCCATGGGTTTCAATGCCATCCATGTCGATACCATGTTCTGGTCTATTCTCCTCGGTGCCCTCTTTATCTTCTTCTTCAAAAAGGCGGCGGATCAGGCAACCGCAGAGATCCCGGGAAAGCTACAGAACTTTGCCGAGTGGATAGTTGAGTTTATCGATACCAGCGTGCGTGGCTCCTTTACCGCCAAGAACGATCTGGTAGCCCCTCTGGCGCTGACCATCTTTGTCTGGATCTTCCTGCAAAATATGATGGATCTTCTCCCGGTCGATGTGATTCCACTGATCACAAGTGCCCTCGGTATCAAATTCATGAAAGTAGTGCCATCAACCGACCCCAACGCCACCTTCGGCATGGCTATCGGCGTCTTCACACTGATGATCTACTACAGTATCAAAATCAAAGGGTTCAGCGGCTTTGCCGGTGAGCTGACCCTGCAGCCCTTCTCATCCGATAATCTGATTATCAAGGCGCTGTTTATTCCGATCAACTTTTTGCTTGAATTCGTCAGCCTGATCGCCAAGCCGATCTCTCTAGCGCTGCGACTGTTCGGTAACATGTATGCAGGTGAGATGATCTTTATCCTCATCGCTATCATGTACAATGCCGGCATTGTTCTCGGCCTGTTCGGTGGTGTTTTACAGCTGGGCTGGGCGCTCTTCCATATCCTTATTATTACCTTGCAGGCGTTCATCTTCATGACCCTGACCATCGTCTATATGGATATGGCTCATAGCGAGCACTGATTTACCTTACTAAAATTTAAACTTATTCCAAATTGATATAACGGGAGACCAAAATGGAACAAGCATTGCTGTACATTGCCGGCGCAATAATGATGGGCCTGGGTGCTCTGGGTGCCGCTGTCGGTATCGGCGTCCTTGGTGGCCGCTTTCTCGAAGGCGCAGCTCGCCAGCCTGAGCTGATTCCTATGCTACGTACCCAGTTCTTCATCGTTATGGGCCTGGTTGATGCCGTGCCCATGATCGCTGTTGGTCTGGCTATGTACGTACTGTTTGCTGTTGCGTAACTCACTTGAGTTATTCTGGCAGACTGAATCTCATCTCGCCTGACAACGAGGTAAATTTGGGATGAATATCAATCTGACTCTTATAGGTCAGCTGATCTCTTTTGTAGTGTTCGTGTGGCTTACGATGAAATTCGTCTGGACACCGATCATGGGCGCACTCGATGTGCGTCGTAAGGAGATCGCAGACGGACTTGCTGCCGCCGAGCGCGGACAGCATGAACAAGAACTGGCTCAGGCGCGCGCTAAAGACGTGCTCCATGATGCCAAATCACAGGCTGCAGAGATCGTCTCTCAGGCACAGAAACGTGCCACAGAGATCATTGATGAAGCGAAAGACAATGCGCATGCTGAAGGTCAACGACTGATCAGTGGTGCACAGGCTGAAATCGAACAGGAGAGTACCCGTGTCCGTGAGCAACTGCGCAAAAAGGTCGCAGAGCTTGCCATTATGGGTGCCGAGAAAATCCTGCGCAAAGAGATCAACGTCGGTGCCCACAAAGAGATTGTCGATACTTTGGCAGCAGAGATATAGGGCGCTGCAATGGCAGGAGAAACCACCACAACTGCCCGCCCCTACGCAGAAGCGCTATTCTCACTGGCAGAGTCGAGCGACACGCTTGACCTCTGGTCTGAGATGCTGGCATTTCTTGCGCAGGTCGTGGAAGAGCCGGCAGCTGTCGGCGTTATTGCCGACCCGATGTTTGATAAGGGGCACCTGACCCGGCTGATGCTGGAGATTGGTGATGGTCATCTCAATGAAGAGGGCCAAAATCTTGTCAAACTGCTGGTTCAAAACGGACGACTCCCAATAGTGCCGGAGATTGCTGACGTCTACGAACAGCTAAAGTCAGAGAGCCTACGTGTGCTCAATGTCCATGTGCGTTCTGCCTACGTCCTCAAACCCGCCGAGGAGAGTAAAATCGCTGCCGCCCTTAAAGCCAAGTTGGGGCGCGAAATCACCATCACCAGCGAAAAGGATACCGATCTGATCGGTGGTATCCATATTCGTGCCGGTGATATGGTGATTGACGGATCTGTCAGCGGCCGACTCCAGCAACTGGCGAACGAATTAGGAATCTAAGCGAGAAGCCATCATGCAACTCAATCCATCCGAGATCAGCGATCTGATCAAAAGCAAGATCGAAAACTTCGATCTTAAAACCGAAGCCCGTAACGAAGGCACCATTATCAGCCTGACTGACGGTATCGCCCGTATCCACGGTCTTGAGGACGCCATGTCCTACGAGATGCTGGAACTGCCTGGCAATACTTTCGGCCTGGTGCTTAACCTTGAGCGCGACTCAGTCGGCGCCGTGGTACTGGGTGACTATACGCACCTCTCTGAAGGCGATGCGGTAAAGTGTACCGGTCGCGTACTGGAGGTCCCAACGGGCGAAGGTCTACTAGGCCGTGTTGTTGACGCGCTGGGTAATCCTATCGATGGCAAAGGTGCGATTGAGTCATCCACCAGCTCCCCTATCGAGAGAATGGCACCGGGTGTTATCGAGCGTAAATCGGTAGATCAGCCGGTACAGACCGGGTTGAAGGCGATCGACGCCATGGTGCCGGTAGGCCGTGGCCAGCGTGAACTGATTATTGGTGACCGCCAGACCGGTAAGTCTGCGGTTGCTATCGATGCCATCATCAACCAGAAGGGCACCGGCGTAAAATGTATCTACGTCGCTGTTGGTCAGAAGAACTCGACCATCGCCCAAGTGGTACGCAAGCTCGAAGAGCATGGCGCGATGGATCACACCATTATCGTGGCGGCTCCCGCTGCCGAGTCTGCAGCACTGCAGTTTATTGCCCCCTACGCTGGCTGCACCATGGGAGAGTACTTCCGTGATCGCGGTGAAGATGCACTGATTGTCTATGATGATCTCACCAAGCAGGCGTGGGCCTATCGTCAGGTCTCCCTGCTACTGCGTCGTCCTCCTGGTCGCGAAGCCTACCCTGGAGATGTTTTTTACTTGCACTCGCGCCTACTGGAACGCTCATCGCGAGTCAATGCCAACTACGTTGAGAAGATGACCAACGGTGAAGTGAAGGGTAAGACCGGCTCTTTGACCGCCTTCCCCATCATCGAAACCCAGGCGGGTGACGTATCGGCCTTCGTACCGACCAACGTTATCTCCATTACCGATGGTCAGATCTTCCTTGAGGCAGATCTCTTCAACGCCGGTATTCGTCCTGCAATCAACGCCGGCCTGTCGGTCTCCCGCGTTGGCGGTGCAGCTCAAACCAAGATCATCAAGAAGCTTGGCGGTGGTGTGCGGCTGGCACTGGCGCAGTTCCGTGAACTGGCAGCATTCTCCCAGTTTGCATCAGATCTGGATGAGGCCACCCGGGCACAGCTTTCACGCGGTGAACGTGTTACCGAACTGATGAAACAGCTGCAGTACTCCCCACTTAGCATTGCTGAGATGGCGTCCTCACTGTTTGCTGCTAATGAAGGCTACCTGGATGATGTCGACACCAACAAGGTGGTTGATTTTGAAGCGGCACTTCACGCCTACCTGAAGAGTAACCAGAACGCGCTGTCTGACCGAATCAACGAGAGCGGTGATTTCAATGACGAGATCACCCAAGCGCTCCACGAAGCACTCAAGGATTTTAAGGCTAACCACACCTGGTAATGGCTGAGATCAGTGAGTTGAGAGAGCGAGGTTAAACATGGCAGGCTCAAAAGAGATACGTACACAGATCGCTAGCATCAAAAATACGCAGAAGATCACCTCTGCGATGGAGATGGTGGCGGCGGCTAAGATGCGCAAGGCCCAGGAGCGTATGGTGGCCACCCGCCCCTATGCGGACAAGATGAAGAAGGTCATTGGCCATCTTTATCACGCCCACCCGGAGTATCGACACAGCTTTACCCTGGAGCGTGAGGTCAAGCGTATCGGCTACATCGTGGTCTCCTCTGATCGGGGGCTCTGTGGTGGTCTCAACAGCAATCTGTTTCGCATGCTAAGCAAACAGATTGCAGAGAATCAGGGTAACGGCCTAGAGGTTAACTTCTGCACCATCGGCAGCAAAGCGCTGGGTCATTTTCGTCGCTTTGGTGGCAAGGTAATGTCTCAGGCAAGTCATCTTGGTGATGCAGTACATATTGACGATCTGATTGGGCCGGTCAAGGTGATGCTCGACGCTTATGAGAACGGTGAGGTCGATCGTATCTATTTGGTGTACAACAATTTTGTCAACACCATGACTCAGGAGCCAACCGTTGAGCAGTTGGTGCCTATCGCATCCAAGCCCAATGAGTCGCTGAAGCATCACTGGGACTACATCTATGAGCCAGACTCCAAGGATGTGGTTGATGGTTTGATGGTGCGCTACATCGAGTCACTGGTCTATCAGGCGGTGGTTGACAACGCAGCTTGCGAGCAGTCTGCGAGGATGGTGGCAATGAAATCAGCCACCGACAACGCCGGTGACCTGATCAATGAACTGCAACTGGTCTACAACAAGGCACGGCAGGCAGCTATTACCCAAGAGATCTCTGAGATCGTGGGCGGCGCCGCTGCGGTTGGCTAGCCAGACAGAAAACGAATTTAATTTTAGAAATATCGAATAGTCGCATTGGCGACGAGGGGAACCAGAGATGAGTTCGGGTAAAGTGGTAGAAATCATTGGCGCTGTGGTGGATGTTCAATTCCCCATGGGCGAGATGCCGAAGGTCTACGAAGCACTGAAGATCGAATCGTATGATCTGATCCTGGAGGTGCAACAGCAGCTGGGTGACGGCGTGGCGCGAACCATTGCGATGGGCTCAACCGACGGTTTGCGTCGTAATGTCGAGGTCATCACTACCGGCTCACCGATCACCGTACCGGTAGGCCAGAAGACGCTGGGCCGTATCATGGATGTCCTCGGACGGCCAATCGACGAGAAAGGGCCGGTAGAGACCGAAGAGAGGATGCCGATTCACCGTCTGGCGCCAAAATTCGATGAGCAGGCGACCACCACCGACGTACTTGAGACCGGTATTAAGGTGATCGATCTGGTCATGCCCATCGTCAAGGGGGGTAAGGTTGGACTCTTCGGCGGTGCCGGTGTCGGCAAGACCGTAACCCTGATGGAGCTGATTCGTAACATTGCGGTAGAGCACTCAGGCTTCTCCGTATTTGCCGGTGTGGGTGAGCGTACCCGTGAGGGTAACGACTTCTACCACGAGATGGATGAAGGCGGCGTACTTGATAAAGTAGCCCTGGTCTACGGCCAGATGAACGAGCCTCCAGGCAACCGCCTGCGCGTGGCACTGACCGGCCTCACCATCGCAGAGAACTTCCGTGACGAGGGCCGAGACGTACTGCTCTTTGTCGATAACATCTATCGTTACACCCTGGCCGGCACCGAGGTTTCGGCACTGTTGGGCCGTATGCCTTCAGCAGTGGGCTACCAGCCGACCCTGGCCGAAGAGATGGGTACTCTCCAAGAGCGCATCACCTCCACCAAAACCGGCTCAATCACCTCATTCCAGGCGGTCTACGTACCGGCGGATGATTTGACGGACCCCTCCCCCGCTACCACCTTTGCGCATCTTGATGCAACCCTGGTACTCTCGCGTCAGATCGCCGAGCTGGGTATCTACCCGGCAGTGGATCCACTCGACTCAACCAGCCGTATCCTCGACCCCCATGTAGTGGGTCAGGAGCACTACGAAGTGGCCCGCGGCGTACAAGGCACCCTGCAGCGTTACAAGGAGCTGAAGGATATTATCGCCATCCTCGGTATGGATGAGCTCTCTGAAGAGGATAAGCAGACCGTCGCCCGTGCCCGTAAGATGCAGCGTTTCCTCTCCCAGCCCTTCTTCGTAGCAGAGGTATTCACCGGCTCCCCTGGTAAATATGTCTCCCTTAAAGATACGGTTGCCGGATTCAAGGCGATTCTTGCTGGTGAGTACGACCACCTGCCCGAGCAGGCCTTCTATATGGTCGGCGGTGTCGATGAGGCCGCCTCCCAGGGTGCAGGCGACTAAGTAGTCAGGAGAAAACTTATGGCCATGACAATCCATGTGGATATAGTAAGTGCCGAAGGTGAGATCTACTCCGGCCTGACCGAGATGGTCTATGCCCCCGCTGTGATGGGCGATGTCGGTATAGCCCCCCGGCATACACCCATGGTAACCCGCCTCAAACCCGGAGAGATTCGCATAGAGACGGCAGGTGAGCAGCAGCACTTCTACGTCTCTGGCGGTATCCTTGAGGTGCAGCCCCATGTCGTCACCGTACTGGCCGATACCGCCATCCGTGCCGCTGACCTCGACGAGGCCGCCGCCCTCGATGCCAAACGTCAAGCGGAAGATGCACTCGCAGGCCAACACGCCGACTACGACCACGCCAA
>JBEVXV010000261.1:0-2880 GCA_040505915.1 Sedimenticola sp.
TTTCTCCTCAATTGACCTTGCCCAGGGTTTCTACCAAGTTGGCATCTCTGAAAAGGATAGGCATAAAACTGCCTTCCGAGTGGGCTGTGGTGGGTTGTATGAATACTTCCGAATGCCCATGGGGTTGTGTAATAGCCCCAGTACATTTCAGCGACTGATGGAAGCTTGTCTGGCTGAGGCCAATTTTGATATCCTGCTGATATATCTTGATGATATCTTGGTATATTCCCAATCTATCAGTGAACACATACCGGTAAGTAGATTAGAGTATGTGTTCAGCCGTCTCCGATCTCATGGTCTGCGACTGAAGTTGTCAAAATGTCATTTCTTTCGAAAGGAGGTCACCTTTCTGGGTCACCAGGTGTCGGGCGAGGGTGTTGCCACGGATCCAGAGAAGACGAGGGCGATACGTGACTGGCCGCGACCGCGGACAGTTAGTCAGCTTCGTAGCTTCCTTGGGTTGGCCAGTTATTATCGGAAATTTGTCCGTTCATTCTCTGAAATAGCTGCTCCCTTGCATGCATTGCTTTCCACGGATAATGTCAGAAAAACCAAATCTGTGAAGAAACGAAGACGAGCACATGTGAAAATGGAAGAAAGTGATGAGGTATTTCAACACAAGTGGACCAACGAATGTACACATGCCTTTGAAACACTTAAAGTCTGTCTACTTAGTTCCCCTGTCCTTGGCTTTCCAGATTTCACTTTACCATTTATTGTCGAGACAGATGCTAGCTTTAAAGGATTGGGGGCTGTGTTATCACAAGATCAGGAGCATGGTCGTGTGGTAATTGCTTACGCATCCAGATCTTTACGGCCGTCAGAGAGAAACATGAACAATTATAGCTCTCTGAAACTAGAGATGTTGGCACTTAAATGGGCAGTCAGTGATAAATTTCGTGATTACCTGTTGGGTAGTAAGTTTGTTGTGTTCACTGACAATAATCCATTAAGTTACTTTCAGTCCGCGAAATTGGATGCGACTGAAATGCGGTGGGCAGCTCAGTTAGCACAGTTCGATTTTACTGTAAAGTATAGATCTGGTAGATCGAATGCAAATGCAGATGCTCTCAGCAGGCGTGGGCATGATACAGTTGCAGGTGAGGCCAGCGTTTCCAGGATTAAAGCTGAAGCATATAGTGGTTCTGAAGATGACATATTGGCGGCTGTTACCGACTCAACACAGTTAGGGGTTACATTAAGAACTGCAATTAGTGCAGAACTCAATACTCTTGTTAGGCTTGAGTCTAATGATACGGCAGTTACAACGTTCCCGCCGAATGACGACAAGGAACTCCGTGAGAGACAGGAGAGGGACCATCATATTGGACAGGCTATGAAATGGGTAGCGACCGGTCATAAACCGACGGACCGACAACTAGCCAGAGAAACAGCAATCACTAAAAAGTTAATCAGGAAATGGGACAGGCTGGAGTTAAGAAACGGAGTGTTGTGGTGTAACAGTACCACACCAGATGGAGATAGTCGCTCACTCTTTGTTACTCCTGAGAGTATGAAGAACCAAATGTTGGAGGCACTGCATAATGCCTCAGGTCACCAAGGCATCGAACGGACAATGTCATTGGTAAAGCAAAGATGTTACTGGGTTGGAGTAGATGGTGATGTGCGCAACTGGATTAAACACTGTGAGAGATGTGTCGTTTCAAAGCAGCCGGTCCCTAAAGTTAAGCCTAAAATTAAAAGCTTACTTGCTTTTGCCCCATTGGAGGTGGTTGCAATGGACTTCACACAGCTGGAGAAGGCATCGGATGGGCGTGAAAATGTACTAGTAATCACCGACGTTTTTACTAAGTTCACTGTTGCAGTTCCAACCAGGAATCAAAAGGCTTCAACGGTTGCCAAAGTGCTGGTATATGACTGGTTTTATAAATTTGGTATTCCAAACCGATTGCATAGCGACCAAGGTCGCAACTTTGAAAGTGCTGTAATAAAAGAACTATGCCATATGTATGGTGTAACGAAATCTAGGACTACGCCTTATCACCCAGAGGGCAATGCTCAATGCGAGAGATTCAACCGAACGATGCACAATTTACTGAGGGCACTCCCGCAGGACAGAAAGATTAAATGGCCTGAGCACTTGTCAGAATTGGTCTATTGTTATAATGTGGCCCCTCAAGCCAGCACTGGCTATTCCCCCTTCTATCTAATGTATGGCAGAGAGCCATCACTGCCCATAGATATAATCTTAGGAAACACAGATAAGCCACCAGGCTGCGTGCATGAATGGACTGTAGCACACCAGCGGAAATTGAAGGATGTGCATCATCTTGCCAAGCAGAATTTGAATAGAGCCAGTGACGACCGCATTCAGCGCTTTAATGCGGCAGCCAAGGACGAGTTCATTCTGCCGGGTACAAGAGTGCTGCTGAGAAACCACCCCCAGGGTCGTAATAAGATCCAAGACTTTTGGAACCCGACACCATATCTTGTCGTAGATAAGTTGCAAGACAATGTATATGTGGTACAACTGGCAGACGAGACTGGTCCTACGAGGAATGTCACTCGTAGTGAGATTTTGGATCTTAGTAAGTCATTAGACAGTAAGGACACTACTACCATGCGGAATCGCGTGCCTGATACAGGTGCAGATGCTGGGGACAGCATGCTTCCAAAAGCGGGGGGTGATGGTAAATTGGATGTAGGGGATATATCAATGTCTGATAGTGAGGAATCGGAAAGTGACTATGAGATTGCATATGGTAGGGCTGGAAATCTTGATGAGGCAGTGGAAACCGTGAATCTGTACAAGGGATCGGAACCGGAGCAGAGTCTAACTGACATACTGGAAAGTGGTACTTCTGACAAAGCAGGGAAGAGTCAGGGAGACACCTCCGACAAAGCAGGAGACGGTGATGA
>JBEVXV010000262.1:0-3376 GCA_040505915.1 Sedimenticola sp.
GCGGCACCATCCAGTAATTTCACATCAACTACAGGGGAGTCGTCTGATTGTGTTGTCTCGTCTTCGAGGCAAGACATTAGATCTGATTTTACACCAAGCCGCAGCTTGCCTCCCAGTGAAAGAGATGGTGGGCAAGCATGATTTTCATGACAAAAAAACTGTTCTACATCGCCGTCTCTTGCCTGACAAGCCAGATATAACCGTGAGAATAAATTGCAGTCACTCTTTACAGACTGCAGCTGTAGCTTTCCTTTCGAAGGAGCTTTGACTGACGGGCGGCTGAAGAGCGGTAGCTTGTTCTTGGGCAATGGGTCTGTAAGAGGTGTTAGGCACTTAGACAGCCGCTCATCGACAAACTTGCTGTATTTATCCTGACCAATCGTTTCAACTGTCCGGACAGTTACAGCAACTGTCTCGTTCATGATATCTTTGGTGTGAAGAGTCAGAAGGTCTTTGCTTTCCTCTAGAAAGGGGTTGCCCATCTCTTGAATAACAGCTGTGAGCGACTGGACATTTTTAAGGAATTCAGACTGCACTCCAGGTTGCTGATCATGATGAAGACCCTTGGTGTTTTGTTTGGCTCTTGGTCCACCATCCACCTGATCTTCCTCAAATTCTGCAGTCAATCGCGCCACTTCAGGGCCTGCCACAGTCCAACGCCTCAGTGCTGCGGGATTTTCAGTCAGCCCAACTGCCCCTCCTGATCCTTTGACCCTGGCATTATTCTGCTCGTGGCATTGGTCGATGGCCATTGCTGAAAACCTGTTACTTGTTTTGTGCACTACAAAGTTTCCAGCACGGAACTCCTCAAGAATGTTTGGATGCTTCACCGACAGAATCATCATATCGCGGATGTGAACTGACAACCACCGCGCATAGTGGGTGTGATCTAATGCAAACATCCATGGTGTGATGTGTGCTAGGGATTGTACATACAAGTCAAAATTGGCTTCCCGAAGTGACCTAACATAGACAAGAAGCATGGTCTCTAGTGACAGAACTTTGAGCCAGTAATCAAAATGAACGCTTCGCGTAGCCTGTTGTGTGCACCATTCTTCGAAACTGGGAGTGCCCTCTTCTGTAGCTGGACACTTTTCACGGTATGCCTGGTGAACCAAACAATGCAGACTTGCTGCTGTCACCTGGTGTGCATGGCGTGTTTTTGTCACATGGCTTGCCGAAATGAATGAGTCTGCTGTGCCTGAGCTTGCAACATTAGCTTGAGCCAAAGCAGTTGTCCACCCACTGTCTTCTAGCCAATCTCCCAACAGCTGCAATGCATACAAGGGTGCCGAAGATCACACATATGCCTGTCACAAAAACATTTTATTGTTAGGACCGGCGACCTTGAGCTTGGGTCAATGATTCTCACTTGTGAACTCAGCCAGAGATATTGACAATATAAACATGTTGACATATGAACATCTGCGGATATTTGTTTATCGACATTACGAAGAAAATGTAATCACAGATAGATGGACAATCAGACGGATATCGAAATAGGCCCGTTTTTTTTTCAAACGGGCGTATAACACTGATGGCATGTATTTATGCATAATTATGTTGCTTAACAATCCGGTTCCACATGTAATATAAAGATGTTAATATTAGCCTGCAGACACCATTACGCTGAGTACTGTTTCAAATTGTTAAATGTGTTAGGTTAGGTAATACATATATATGGTATACTATCTCACATACATCACCAATATGTGGTGTATACTTACTTTCAAAACTGCCATTTCGATGTGTAGACCACCAAACATTATTATGAAGGAATCTTCGCCATGTGAATGAGGCCATGTCCACTGTATTTGCTTGGCCATCGCATACAGTGGTTGGTCCGCAGCAAGGACTGGTACTTGGCCAGGGTTGAGATGTTGAACAGCTGCCTTGACAATGTCCATGGAATGTTTGATCATGGCTACTGAGTGTGCATTGTCCAGGAACAGTGGTAACAGTGCATTTAGTGCAGCTGGAGGTATTTCTCCTTGCTGTATGTGGGCATGGTAGGCTGACCAGGATATCCAGTCTCCAGTTTCCAGTTTAGCCTTGTCAAGGGCCGCCATCACTGTGTCTAACCACACTCTCTCTTCTGCTTTGGCGTCAGCTACACGCTGAAGATCTGGAGGCTTTACAGGTCCATAAACCACCGGTGCTGTGAACTCCTTTGTCTTCAGAGCAGCTGGGGGTACAGATGTGTAGCTTGCTGGTAATGGAGGTACTGATTTGTTTGAAGATGTCTCCTGATTAATGACCAGTTTGTCACGCAGGATGCCAGCTGATCCATGAGACTGATGTTGTATGACGGAAATACTTGTACCGTGAAACGAATCATGAGCAGTAGCAGATGATGGATTGTGGTCTACATTATCAACAGCACCAGTGGTAAACAGTCCATAGCGCATGTTAGGTGGACATACAATATTGTCTGCTTCAAATCTGGTACAAATGCCCTTTGCCATGTCTGAGGTTATCTGAAGGAGTCTGTCATATGATACACACATTCCCAAACTGAAGAATGTGTCAACCAGAGTTCTCTTGCGTGTGAGACCATGTACTTTAAGAGCAATGTATATTGGAAGAGGACATTCACGGTCTCGACTATGGTGTGAGCTGGTCGTATTGGCAGAGCGTGTATGTTTGACGCTGTTGAACATCAATAGCTGCGATATAGAAAGAGCAGCACTTTTACTTGGAGAGGTACCTAACTGTGTCTGGTGTTTAATGTTTGGGCCTTCCTGTATCATGTTCACTAGAGCCAGCAAAGAGCTTGGGATCGCGTCTTCTTGGCAACCCTTCTCAAATGACCCATTAAATGAGAATGTGTGATGAAACATTTCTTGACGCACAATCTGAGCAGCTCTGGCCAAGTGTAATGCTTCACTATCATGGTCACATGCTTTCCTGAGAGCACCACCGAGATGCTGGTCAAACGTAAGAAGTACACCACGGCCTTCTGTGTGTGATGTGAGATCTGGAAATACTGTTAATAATCTGAGTTTCAGTCTTGTGCTGTGAATCCGGGCGTTGACTCTGGCACCTAGCTGTTTCAGTCTGGTTGTGTACATATCTACGAGACCGGCTAACTCAAAGACAGGTGCAGTGTCTTCCTCATTGCGGAATTCTTCCATGTACGCCACTAACTGTGCAAATGCAATGCCATGTAGATTGGCATCAGCTGCATCACTATCACTGTTTGTAGCAGCTCTTGATGCCTTGTTATATAAAGCTACAATACATTTAGCATGGTATTTCGCCTCTAACGCTATCATGTCCCCTGGAGCTAACTTTGCCAAAAGCTGAGTATCTTGTAGTTCATGTGCACACTCACGAACTCGCAAGTCAATGTCAAACGTTGAAGCTTCGCGAAGGC
>JBEVXV010000263.1:0-4021 GCA_040505915.1 Sedimenticola sp.
CAGAATAGATTTAGTATCCAACTGAGTAACATTGTGTTTAACATACCATCCCAGGAAGTGGTTAATGACCACAGTAATACAACATTACATTTGGCGACGAGTGACGGGATAATTTTGTCCAAATTGGATAAATTAATTTGTGTTAAATAAAGGATTATTATTCTATTCTCAATTCAAGATGGCAGCCAAATTTGACTTGCCAACGCCGAAACCATTTAATGTGTTGGGCGAAAACACAAATTTGTCGAGATCCTGGGACAATTACGTCAAGAGATTTGAGTATTACATCGCGGCATCCGGTGTTACCAAGGATGAGCAGAAGAAAGCGATGTTGTTACATTTATCTGGAGAGGAAATCCAAGATATTTTCGAGACATTCACGGATGTTGGAAATACGTACAAGGACACAGTGACAAAGTTAACGGAATATTTCAATCCGAAGAAAAATGTGGCTTATGAACGTCACATATTCAGACAGGCAGTGCAGAAAATGGACGAAACTGTGGACAATTTTGTGATCAGACTGAAAAAGTTGTCGGTATCATGTGATTTCCCCGATGACACAGTTACTGATCAAATACGTGACCAAATTGTTGAAAACTGCAATTCTTCAGAGTTGAAGAAGAGATTTCTGCGTGAGCAAGAACTCACACTGGAGAAAATCCAAACGATTGCAAGGACAAATGAACTCGCAGACCTGCATGCCACCAAAATGAAGAATGGTGCAACCGCGAAACATCAGTTTGAACCGCCGACCACGGTGCATGATGATGACGCATATCATCTACATGTACCAAAACCGACACAGCCGACGGGATGGTTTCAACGGCGACGCAAGCAATATGCGCCCCGAGGGAAGCCGAGATCGAGCCCCAAACCAGCGCAATTTAAATCGTGCTATCGCTGTGGCGGAAAAGGTCATTCTGGACATGAATGTATCAAATCGCGGAATATTATCTGCCACGACTGCAAACAGAAAGGACACTATGCGCACATGTGTAAAACACAACAAAAACGGGAAGTGCGATACGTGAACGACGACGGACAAGACAGTGACAATGACACTGAATATGTGTTTGGAATTAACTCTGAAAGCAAATCCACATATATAAGTGCTGACATTGAAGGCACTGAGTGCAAATTACTCATTGACAGTGGTGCAACTGTGAACTGTATTGACAAAATAACGTTCAACAAAATCAAATCAGGAAAGTGCATTCTGAAAAAATCACATGCAAAAATATACCCATATGCATCCAAAACACCCCTCGCAATTCTGGGGAAGTGTGACATGAACGTCAAAATAAATGGCAAAATCAACAAAATCGACTTTCACATCATTGACAGTGAGTGTATTCCTTTAATAGGACAACAAAGTGCCATTGAATTTGGATTATTGAAAATTTGTGTGAACAATGTGGACCAAAATGAACATGAGAACAGTGTAGATGAAATATTGTCGGAATATAATGACAGGTTTCAGGGACTTGGTAAGTTGAAAGATTTTCAATTAGATTTGCATGTTGATAAGAATGTCACACCAGTTGCACAGCAAAATCGCAGAATTCCATTCAAAATGCGTCAACAAGTTGATGCCAAAATTAAGGAATTATTAGACAATGATGTCATTGAAAAGGCCGAAGGGCCCAGTTCGTGGATTTCACCAATTTGTGTCGTTCCCAAACCAAATGGTGACATAAGGATATGTGTTGACATGAGACAAGCAAACACGGCTGTTGAACGTGAACGATTTCCGCTACCGAATATTGATGAGGTATTAGAAGAAATGAATGGTGCCAAATATTATTCCAAACTGGATTTAAAATTGGGATTTCACCAAATCGAGTTATCTCCTCCATCAAGGGACATAACCACGTTTATCACCAATGATGGCCTGTACAGATACAAACGCTTAAGTTTTGGGGTATCCAGTGCACCCCAGACGTACCAGCGTATTATTCAGCACACAATTCAGGACATACCCGGATGTAAAAATGTTTCCGACGACATAATTGTGTACGGAAAAACGAGAGCTGAACATGACGCAGCATTACGTAATGTGCTGCAACGTCTACGCGACAAAAATCTAACATTGAATAGGGACAAGTGTGATTTCTGTAAAACATCACTCACCTACATGGGACACACCCTAACAGGGGAAGGGCTAATGCCTCAGAACAGTAAAATTGAGGCAGTTCTCAACACTAAGCCGCCCAAGAACGTCAAGGAAGTTAAATCATTCCTAGGTTTAGTGAATTTCAGTGCAAAATTTCTGCCAAATTTCGCTACCGTCTCGGAACCCATCAGAAAATTGACACGCCGAAGTGAGGAATTTGTATGGGGATCCGAGCAACAACAGTCATTTGACACTCTCAAGGACTTAATGACCAGTGCGCATGTCATGGCATTCTACAATCCGGACGCAGAAACGACTGTAATTGCGGACGCCAGTCCATACGGATTGGGTGCAATACTGGCACAAAAACAGACTGACGGACAGTTTAAACCTGTGTGTTATGCCAGTCGCACTTTGAACAAAGTTGAAAGGAATTTCAGCCAAATTGAACGGGAATTCCTAGCCTGTACATGGGCTATCACGCGATTCCGAGTGTACCTATATGGAATTACTTTTGAACTCGTGACGGACCACAAACCTATCATTGGAATTTTTAAACCAAAACACACACCACCAGCCAGAATCGAGAGAATGCTCCTGAGACTGCAAAGCTATAAATTCACTGTCAAGCACGTGCCAGGATCGTTAATGACAGCAGACGTGCTCAGCAGATGCCCAATCTCTACTGATGACAGCAGCATTTCATGCCTCACTGAAAATTACATAAATTATGTAACTGAGAACTCTGTTCCCAAAGCCATGACACTGAGTGAAATTGAAACAAGTTCATCTAAGGACAATGTACTACAGAATGTGGTGAATTCTCTGAAATCTAACAGGTGGTCTACCAAGACAGGAGAAATGGGGGCTTATTACAAAATACGCTCTGAACTAACAGTAAACAACAATGTTGTATTACGGGGAACTAGACTAGTGATTCCTGAATCACTTAGACCGAGAGTGTTAAGCCTCGCTCACGAGACCCACCAAGGTGTTGTTAAAACGAAACAAATGTTGCGTGAAAAGGTATTCTGGCCGGGAATGGGACAAGCAGTGGACTTATTAATTAAGACATGTTTTCCATGCCAGTTGTTGTCAAACCCGCCAGCACCACCCAAGATACAATCAACTGAATTACCGACTGGTGCTTTCAAATCTGTCGCTATGGATTTGATGGGACCGTTACCGACAGGTGAATCTATTCTCGTTGTGATTGACTATTTCTCGAGATTTCCCGAAGTCGAGATCATGAAGTCGACAACGTCGAACGCGATCATTCAGCGGCTCATGAGAATCTTCGCGACCCATGGGCTGCCGGATCAAATTACCACTGACAATGCTCCAAATATGGTATCCGACGAAATGGAGAAATTCTTCTACCAAAACGGAATT
This sequence comes from Sedimenticola sp., assembly GCA_040505915.1. Taxonomy (GTDB): domain Bacteria; phylum Pseudomonadota; class Gammaproteobacteria; order Chromatiales; family Chromatiaceae; genus Vondammii. The sequence continues at coordinate 3,509 of JBEVXV010000263.1, forward strand.
ACGCACAAGCGAATCAGTCCATATTGGCCACGGGCAAATGGCCTGTGTGAGAACTTTAATAAGACACTTGGGAGATGTATAAAAAGTGCTACTGCCGAAAACAAGAACTGGAGATCAGAAATGTATAAGTTTCTGTTGGCGTACCGGACAACGACACACGTCACCACCGGAAGAGCACCTACCGACCTTCTGTACAATCGGACGGTCAGAAATAAACTACCGCACTTCGCGAAGAAACGTGATGATGGCAAACTCCGCAGCAGGGACGAGAAACAGAAACAGAAACAGAAAATGTATGCAGACCGGCATACCTCCCGTGCTATTAACTATAAACTTGGACAGAAAGTTTTAATTCTGAAAAGACAGAAAGGAAAGCTAGACCCAAAGTGGGACCATGACATATATACAGTGATTAGTCAGACAGGGACACAAGTGAAATTGAGATCAGACAGCAATGTTCTGCTCTATAGACATGTTTCTCATACACGACCTTATTACAAAGACTAGCAGACA
>JBEVXV010000264.1:0-2583 GCA_040505915.1 Sedimenticola sp.
CGGTGCTTCTCGTACAGTTGTACCGTCCATTATTCTGTATTCATGTATTCAATTAGATCATAGATGTACCATGTACAATTATGAATATGCGCGTTTCCTGACGACTGTGGTGCATGGGATACATCAAAAGGTACATCTCCCAGAAATCTTTACTATTTGGATGACCATGGTGACCTCTCCTTAATCTTTCTTAAAAATGGCCGCTATTGTACGAAAAAACGCATTCAAGGGCAAATAGAGTATATACCCATGGATCCGCAACCAGAACAGTCAAAAATTGTTTCCGTCAATCGGTACTATACTCAGTTGAAGGCGGATGCAAATTTCAAGAAAAGGGTCACCTGGTTGGGAGATGGGGGTGTAAAAAGTAATTTATCAATAATAGAGTATACAGGAAAATTCCCGGGTCTAGCACCACATGGTAATTCACGACAGCCTGGAGCTGAGTACTTGAGGACGCCCGATTATGTCATGGACGATATGACTGACATGCTAGCAAAACACAAACCAAAACAAGTATACGACAAATTAGTTGACAAATACGACGAAACCACGCGCCCCACAGGACTATCGCAAGTAAACGACAAGAAAAAGTATTTGGCGGCTGCAGGTAGGCAACATTCTGGTTCAATAAACAACATTGCCGACCAAATAATGCTATTAGAAAATCAGGTCACACAGAACCATGCATTTGTTAGGGCAATTATTAGAACAAGCGCCAAGACACCATTTATTCTACTGTACACAGACGAGCAACTAACTGATATTAGAAACATCTGTTGCAAAGGACATTCCATTCTTGGTGTCGACAAAACATTCAATCTGTGTGACATGCACGTCACTGTCACGTGCTTCAAACAAGCATCAGTTAAAAGACCGAAGACAAATGCACCGCCCATCTTTTTTGGACCGATATTCATTCATGATAACAGCGATTTTGAATCATACTGTAATTTTTTTCACCATCTGAAAATGAAACTAATTGACGCGAATCTTAACCAGCTTGTTATTGGTAGTGACGATGAACGTTCCCTTGTAAAAGCCATAGTGACTGCGTTCCCCGAATCGACACATGTACTGTGCACTCGACACTTGCGCCAGAACACGAAACAGAAACTGACGGACGATGCAGTTAGTTTGAGACAGCGAAATGACATTCTGGAGAAAATATACGGTGACGGCGGAATACTAGACGCGGACGATTCCATTAGCTTCGAAGCGAAATGCGACGAGCTGGAACGACAATGCAATGTTATATCGCCACAGTTTCTGCGATATTTCCAGACAAGACTGAGACCTCTTCTTCAGACAAAAGTCAGTGAACCTGCCCGACTTGACAAAATCGACACTCACTGGACAAACAACAACAGTGAGTCCCTTAACCACGTTCTCAAGCAGGCCATTGACTGGAAGAGTAAGCCCCTGACAAGTTTGGTTGACACAATTCACACAATTGTGGTGGGTCAGTACAAGGACCTACGTGCCTCCCTGTTCGGCACTGGCGAGTACCGGTTAGCTGACACTCACATACAGTTCAAAGTTTCCAAGACAGACTGGCTACAGATGACAGAACAACAACGCACCAAACTCTTCGCCCGTTTCAGACAGTACATTATAAAGGTACCTGGGTTTGTTACTTCAACTGACGGACACTCGACAGTAGTAGCCCCCAAAACACATGGACGGAAACCGGGACAACGGAAGCGAAAAGTAAACGTACGAACAACGACTGCTAAGAAAGCAAAAACAGATGACTGATTGTGTACATGTACATGCGATGCAAACGCCGCGAATCTGTTATATGGATGCCCCTAACGGGGTGGTATTGTATTGCAACTGCACACATGTACAGACTCAGTAATCTGCGACAGTAACTACATTGTATGATTTAGTGGGCGAGATACGATACTTAAAAACTTTAACACATAATAGGACTCACGGACGCATTATAACGATAGCAACTATGTTGGACGACATATAAGGTACTTAAAAACTTTAACGCATATGAGGACTCACGGACGCATTAGAACGATAGCTACTATGTTGGGAGACATATAAGGTACTTAACAACTCTTGCTATGTGACACTGGATATACACAGAGTGCTACATGTATGTGTTCACCGAAGGTAATTTGATAACGTTACAGACATACTTACTGCGTGCCAGTTTGGGCGTGGTTGTGTATGTCGGTAACGTCAAAAAAGTTAAAAAAACATTTCATATAGCTAAACATCAATAACCACGGATGGCTGCCAAATAGTCGAGCGCTGCTGTTCTCCTACAGCTCTTCTTAACTCCGTTTCCAGTGCGAACATGTCCCGTTGTATATACAAAATGTATTCACTGATTGATTAGAATACGTATTTTAGTGTTTTCATGCCATGTACATGTAAACATGAAACGCGAGTAAGCCAATTTAATTTATATTTAAAGTTGTGTAATATATTTATTGTGGTTTTATTAGATTATAGATTCAGGATCAAAATAACCTCCACATACCTCTATAGCAGTGTTTGCAAACAGTGTAAATCCAGATGAGTTGGCTCGTAACGAGCCGTCTCATCAGGATCTGCATTGTTTGC
>JBEVXV010000265.1:0-8239 GCA_040505915.1 Sedimenticola sp.
TTAGATGGTGGTACAATTATTATCTGCATTTAGTGTAACCTATTGATTTATTAGAATATTATTGAATCCAACTTCATTCTGACGCTGTAGGTATTTATCCTTGACCTGGGGCAGAGTATCGCGGGTTACCTTGATCAGCAGCCGGTTCCCTGCCGCACCCTTCTCAGTCGTGCTCATACGGTGATGACTGTCACCCGCCGATCTCTGTACTGCTTATGGGAACCGAACTGGATCGGTACATCGTTAAGCGTGATCACCTCCCCCTCATGCTCACCACTCAATACCCAAAAATCGACCGCCCTTTCCTTCTCTGCGGCGATGGCACCTGCCGCCAATTCCGCCTCCTCCCCGCTTTCATATAATCCGCGAAAAATAAAGTCGGTAGGCACGCAGCTCTTGCGCCCCAGATAGAGATCCCAGCAAGGGTTCTGCAGGGCCTCGGCAATGGCATCCGACTCCGCCGTTGGTAGGGGCAATATAATCGCATAGGCCATATCCTGCAGATAGTAGCGATAGGTCATTTTGGTGCCACCACCATCACTTTTTCTAGGTTTACCATCCGATTTATGTGGTTCTAATAATTTTTGCCATGGATCGTTTAAATCATACCCAGCACCCACCATATGAAAATCTCTCAGCAGTGGTTCACGTGCCACCCTGACGGGCTCACTGTCACCAAAGGTTTGGGTTCGCACATAGGCGGTCACGCGCTGTGGATAGTCGGCCAGCTGCGCCAACCACTCCCGCTGCGCCCCACCTCGCCCAAGGGCGCAACAGATCAGCCCCAGCACTCCGGAGCGGGTGGGGAAATCGTGGCTGTCACGACGACCAAACCGTGAGTCCGCCCCCCACGACTGCAGGGGTGCCTCCAACCACATCAACAGGTAGGGATCACTCACCATGCACCTCGGCATGGGCGGAGAGAGCGCTCACCAGGTCATCTATGGAGAACGCCTCATCCTCTCCGTAGGTATAGTCAGCCATCTTGCCAAACAGGGAGCCAGCCAGCTTCTCCTGTTTCTCCAGATAGTCGTTCATCGACTTAATGCTGGGCTGGAGAAAACCACCGTCGCGGGGCTTAATGGCCGTCTCGAAGGGGATCTGCAACCGTTGCCCCTTGCGCACCATCACCTTGGCAAACGCCCAGGGTGATGCCCCCGACTGGGTGGTCTGGCGGGCACTGGGGACGGCCACATAAAGCGCCTTGGTGAAGGCGGCCACCGCCTCGGGGAGCGCGGCTCCACCCAAGGTCTGCCATAGCTGCCCCAGATCAAGGCTGATATAGCGGTAGTAGGTGGCAGAGTTGAACTCCATGCTGCCCATGTGGGCCGAACCGGGATCTTCCTGCAGGTCATCCAGAGCGGTAAAAAACTCCACCTCGTTGCTGACTTTATGGGTAGAGATTGCGTGAGCGAAAGAGCAGGCAGCCTCAACATTCAGCTCTGCGGCCTGTGCCACCATGCGGCCAAACAGGGCGATATCGAGCCCATCCAACGCGGGCTTGAATACTTTTTTGGCTAGTTTATGGATCTCTTTCTCTTTGATTTGCTCATGATCAAACACCTTCTCCTGAGCATACCGGGCAAAAGCGGTCGCCTCGGTCTCAGTATAGAAATGCAGAGTATCTTTGGTTAATGCTTTGGCAATTTTTTTTCCACAGGCCTCGGCCTGCTCTTCGGTTGCGCCTAGTTCCAAACACGCCTTGTGGGTCACCTCATCGACCTTCTTGGTGCGCATCGCCAGTTTTACTCCAAAATCCTGCATGGCGAGTCGCACCTGCCGTTTCCAGCTCTGAGAGCTAACTCGGGCGCGGGTGGTGCCGCCGATCATCGCAGTCTTGGGGGCACCCACATCATCACGGTTGAGGCAGGTAACCGGAAAGGATTGCAGGATGTGAAATTCGATACGGGTGTTCTTCAATGGGTTTTTCATAGTCAAATCCTCGGATAATGATGTCATTAAAGTTCAAAGGGATTGTTGAGAGGTATGATCTGCAGCAGGCCAAAGCCAAAAGCGCGCCCTCGGCCAATACCCTGTTCAAAGCTCTGAATAAAGCGGCTGCGATCAAGCACCTGTAGCGCCCCCTTGAGGGTGGCGCTGCCGTGGGTCAGGGTCTGACCTGCCTTATCGAAACGTTGCACACTCAGTTGTTGGATCTGCAACTGCTCTGGAACTACCTGAAATCCCCAGCTACTAACGGCACGTTGGATAAACCATGCCATCACCGCTTCACGCCCACGCACGGCAATCAACTTTTTGCTGGCGCTATCACGATAGGTCGGGTTCACGGTGACCTCAAAACCGTAGTGCTCATGGTGCAGAAAAACCTCGGGGATCGGTTTTGAGACCACCTCACCATACTCCGGCGGATTGGGGTTCCGGTTGGAGAGCAGCAGGATCTGACGTTGGTGAAAATCTCCGCCCTTGTCGGCATAAAGGATGCCGCTGGAGCGGCTGGCCAGCTTCTCCTCTGCTGTCCGTTGATCACCAAACAGGCTGTAGACCACCCTGTGAATGGAGTAGGGATCAGTGATTTTCAGTGCCTTGCAGTCGTGGCGGCTCAGTCTTAATACGGCGGCGATCATGACTGCACCTCGGCAACGGTTCGACGGTAAAAGTCCTGGGCCCAACGTGCCTTGATTGTTTGGGCATCCCATCGGAATTTGAGCAGCTGATCCAGCAGACGAGCGTAGTCAAGCGAGTGATGACCACGTGAGTCAATCAGGCTAAGAACAGGGCGCAGGATACGACACACCTCTTCTACCGAATCGCAGGCCAGCAGCCGACGTAGCCGCGCCTTGGCCTGATCGCTGTCATTGCCCTTCTCATAACATCCCGCGAGGGCCTGACCGATACCACTGCTACCATTCTGTTCAACCTTGGCGCGTGCCAGGGCTGCCGCCACGGTGGTAAACGGCAGGCGTAACCAGGATTTGTCGATATCGATATGAAACGCGGCCAGGGTCTCCCAGCTCTGATACTCGGTGGCGGGGTTATCCGCACGACGCAGACGGGCGGCTTCTCCTTTATCCTGTAGGCAGCGCCTGAGAATAAAGGTGACAAAAGCCCGACCCCGGCTGTCACTTTTTTGTTCTTGTTTCATTGTTAGTCTCCTTGGCTTAATTGATGTAGCCGGCTAGATTGGGACGGCATTTGGCCCAGGCATCAAGCTGGCGGGCGGTGTCGCGGGGACAGACGGAATCGAAAGCCTGGTGAGCCAACCGGGCAAATTGCTGATGCAGCCCCTTACGGGTCTCGCTGGCCTTGTCATGGGGATCACAGGCATCCACCATCTGTTGAAACAAGCGTTCGGCAAGCTGCCAAAAGAGATTACTGCTCATGGCTGCCTGACTGGCACCATCGACCATCTGTGTTTTATAGAATCTCATGGTAGCGCCATAGAGCTGTTTGGCGACCTGATCCAGGCCACTCATCTCCTCTGCTAGCTGCTGATACCACAACTCACCCAGAACTTGGCTCTTTAGCAACAAAAGTGATTCAACAAAATCATCTGTCTGGGAGACGTACTGCTCTCCCGCATTCCCCCTGACCTTCAGGCCACCTGACCAGACACCTATTGTGGTTTCATGGGTTCGTGCTCGTGTCAGGTTGAGGCTGAGTTGATAACAATCAAAACGGTTACTACCGGTCTGCCCCATAAAACTGAGCAGCGCCGTCAACTCACGCCAAGGGCGTTTTTCACTATTCACCCATATTGCCTTGGGCTCTTTTTTTGTATGGTTGACGGCAACCGTAGGATCAATTCCTCCCTCTTTATAGCCGTGATATACAATGCCCTCTGAATAGTGCAGCCCGGCATCTGTCAATAGACAGAAATGTGAGAGCGGTATCAGTCGACCCATCAAACTCTGCTGCATACGTAGGGCAATCGGACATGCCTCACCAACAGGCATATCCTTCCACGGAGCATCACCTAGACCAGAGGCATAGAAACTCATGTTATCTATCTGTTGGTGACTAAACAGGTTCAGCCATAAGGTTTTTTGTAGTGATTCAGATTGGAGAAAACTGTGTAGATAACCCAAAAAACCAATCCACGCTCCCGACTTACCACTCTTCGGTCTTCCATTAGGCTTTGTCTTCCCCATATAACCTGGTGAGAGAACAGCACTGTTATCAGTCTTCTTGCCACCTAAGCCAAAGCCCATCAGGGTGATCAGTAATAGGGCACGATCACCATCTGACAATGGCTTCTCTACCTGAGATGCCAGCAGTACGGTGGTGTTTCCCGTAGAGATCTCTGGGAGTACGGCCCCAAAAGGCTGTATTCGAGACCCTTTAAGTGCCGGTATTTGCAAAAAAGGCCGTTCCCCATAGAGCCAAAAACGGTCGTGCCATTTTTCCAGGTACTCGATACAGCGACCCGCCAGCCCCGTCACCCCCATGGTTGCCCATGCTTCATCATCTGCCGGTGTCGCCGCCGACTGAGCAATGGCCAGTAATAGTTTGGTGATGGCAATCTTCTCTACCGGATTACCCCCCAAGGCCCGGTACTCCGGCTGGGTAAAGATCTGGCGCAGACTGACTCGCCCCACATCCACTACCGGTATCCACGGTTCATCGATTAGGTTGAAGTGATTTTCTGGTTCCATAAACGCTCCCTCAGTGGGTATTTTTTCTGGCTTGATAGCCGATTTTGTTGTCATAACTTAATTGATACTCGCCACTGGCGGCCCCGCCACTCAGGCCATACAGCTCACCATCGGGTTGAATCAGTGCAATGCGTAGCCAGCTGGTCTCGTGATCGCGTGGCCCCAAGTAGAGGTAGTCCTGCAACCATGCCAGAGACTTTCGGGGAACCTGATTGGGGGCCTGTTCAGGGGGAACGGTGACAAGATGCCGATGCAGAGTGGCTGCCCATTGCCGCCAGATCCGATGCCCTTCGGCCTTGGGGTAGTGGGGTAGGCGCAGGGTTTCACCGTTTGCCAGGGTGACATCCGTGGCCCGTGCAGATTCTACTGTGCGTATTGAACGCACTATCAGTACTTCGACTGACTCCCGGTCGCTGTAACGGGTCGCGGCCTGTTCATCGGAAGATTCGCTTCCAACATAAGAGAGCCCAACCCTGGCCAACTGTTTAAGCTGTTGGCGTCCCTTGCGGTATCGATTGCCGTGCTCCAGCTCATGGTGCCACTGCGCCATCGATCCAGCTTCTTCTCTCATTTGATAAGTAGACTCAATGAGTGGGCGAATATCACCCGGCAGATTTACATGCTGTCGTGACTGCCACACTTCCAGAGTGCGACAGAGCAGATAAGGGAGGTATACAGAGGCTGTCACACCGAAGGTCTTATAGGGGCGTTCAATCGCAGCGGTCAATTCAGGGGCCAACAGCCACGCTTCATGTTTCGCTGTAGGTGGCCGCGCTGTGTGCTGATGTCGCCACAGGCGACCCAGACGCTGTAGCACCATATCAGTTGGACAGATACGGCTTACCAGAAAATCGGCATCGATATCGAGCGATTGTTCCAGCACTTGGGTTCCGATCAGGATACGCCCCCGTTGAGTGCGCAGGTCACCCGCACTCTTGCCATACAGTTCGACCCACTGTGCTTCGTTCTCTGAGCGATCATCCCGGGTAAAGCGAGAGTGAAGCAGACCACACTCAATATCTTCGTCAGCAGCTCTGGCAGAGAGCAATCTATAGACTTCCTGAGCCTCCTTCACGCTGTTCTCAATCCAGAGTACCTGCTGCCCTTCCGCCGCTCGGTTTAGCGCTTCCTCAATAGCGCACTGATCTTCTTGCAATAAATGGATCTTTACGGAACGATCCGGCAGTGGTGCTACCGGCCATTCCTGCGGTGTGTCCTTCTCTCGATACTGAGCAGTAATCAAGGGGTAAGCTGTGCTATTGGCGGGTTGCCCCAGCAAAGCATGACGCCGCTCCGCCGTCAGGGTGGCACTGAGGATAATCACGGTGCAGTGAAGTTTGCGCAGGGTCGCCACCAGCTCATCCAGCAACAGTCCGGTATAGGCATCGTAGCTGTGAACCTCATCCAGGATGACCACTTTACCGGCCAGACCGAAGGCACGCACAAAGCCGTGTCGGACATTCATCACCGCCATTAGCGCCTGATCGATAGTCCCTACTGCAAACGGCGCTAGGATGCCGCGTTTGCGTGCATTGAACCAGGAGTGCCCCGGCTCGCCCTCCTCCCCCATCTCCACCGCCTGTAACCAGGCACTGCCGTGCAGTAGAAGGGGTGACCGATGGGCACTATTGGATAGTAAAATCCTGCCTAGAAAGGAGCCTACACGTTCATGGATCTTGTCTGATGTAAGCTGTGTTGGCAGCGCAAAATAGAGGCCGGTTGCTTGCCCTTGGCTCAGGGCGAGATAGGCGGCGTAGAGTGCTGCCTCGGTCTTCCCCAACCCCATCGGGGCCTCAAAGATGTAGACCCCCGGCTGACTGGCTTGCTGATAGAGACACTGCTGACTCTCATAGGGGGTAAAACCGAAAATCTCCTCGAAACCAAGGCCCTGCTGTAACTGAGGGGTGACAAATCCCGCTCCGTCAACAGCAGACACGAAATTGGCCTGCCACTCATCAGCTGGATCATCAAACCAGGAGCTCGAACCAATCCAGTCAGCAACGGTGGTCAGCCCTGCCACTACCCGCGCCTGGGTTTCACTGCCAATCTCAGGCCATTTACAATGTAACTGTGCTTGTAGTTCAGTCAGTAACGTCTCACGTGCAGTCTGCCACTGTGTACCACCAAATGGGCTATCGGCGGCCAATGCCCCATCGATCGATGGGCTATAACCGTGGTGCAGACCAACAATCGCAGGGGTAAAACGTCCCAGATGCAGTGCACTTAATGTGAGTTGACTCACCCCGGGATGGCCGCCCCAGTGACTCTCTTTGAGATGAGCCGTTGGCGCCAATGCAGGTGACCGGTAATCTTTACCTTGAATACTACGGTGGATTTTGAGCTGAAAGGTTGGACATACTTTGCCTATGTCATGCGATGCCGCAACCAGCGCTACCCCTTCAGGATAGAGTGCATGCCGTAACCACTCTGGCATACGACTGACCAGCTCGCGGGCCACCTCACCGACAATTCGGCAGTGTTCAGCAACGGTATAACCGGGCTCCACTCCCCCGGATGTTCTCCTACTCTTGGCCAAACATTGGATTGGATCTATTTTTTCTATATTTGACCCAACGTCAGTCAGCTCACTATTTTTTAGCTTCTGTGACCTTTTCATTATGCCCCCCTTCTCTCCACCTCTCTCATCCCGGCAATTCAGCAAGCCGAAGCTAACCTTAAATGTCTTTTTGGTAGACCATTGTGCAACGCGTCACCCTTACCAGGGTAAACAGCACGATGGTGGTTTACCTGTGACTGTAAATAACATCCATAACGAGAGAGACTAAATCATCCCCGTTATACACCCTCACAGAGAAGGATAATATTCGTTATATCTGATTGCTATTATCAAAATAACCGATAACTGATCAACGGGTTCCTACATCACGAAAGTGATTATCACCGGTCAGAGGCTCATTTGGTGAGTCCGCGCGTTTAAAATTCTTCCGGTAGATGCGTACTTGGCGATACCACCAGCTTAGAAAGGCTGGCATAGTGATTGCTTATCAAATATCAATCACTGGTCATGGAGAATGGTGGACTGCTTGAGCAATTGTGCAGTTATCTGGAGAGTAGTGAATGCCATTAACTTAGGTGGAAAATTCCCCTTGAACTTCAGGCTCGTCATTCCCGCGTAGGCGGGAGTAGTGGTGCAGGGATGCACCGTTTACGGACCTAAGGATGGAATCCAAGGGACAGCGCTCCGTAGCGCTGGATACCCGCCTGCGCGGGTATGACGGGAAAGAGGGAAATTCGACCACTGGATTCCAACCTATGCAGGGATGACCATGGTATTAAGCTTAAGTTAATGACATTGGGAGAGTAGTAAGTCAACAAGCCCCCAATTTATAGGTGGCATTGCGGGCTTTGTGGGTGGCTTTGTTACAGCACGGGCGCTGGGTGTACGGAACCCATGGGCTACAGTAGGGCTCTGGTTGCATTCACTACCTATGCTGGTGCCAAAATGGGCACCTAAGGGGGAGAGCGTTATGAATTTCACCTCTCCATGACCGTTACGGTGTACAGCCGGACATGGGATGCGCTTGAGACTCAGCCCACCCCCTGACTGAGCAGATACTCATCATAGCTGCCACTGAAGGTAGTCACTCCCTCGGTTGTAAGTTCGA